>JBKBSR010000067.1:0-11544 GCA_046291055.1 Roseococcus sp. | reverse complement strand
CTACACGGCCTTCGGCCTCTCCTTCGGCGAATGGGGCCGGGCGGCGCGCGTCACCGCCGAGACCGCCGCGCGCGGGGCGGAGAACGCGGCGCGCTTCTCGGCCGGGAAGCGCCATGTGGTGCTGCGCCCCTTCCTCGCCGCGCGCCGCCTCTGGCCGCGCCGCAGCGACGGGCCGGGCGAGGATCTGGCCGCGGTGCTGCGCGCCGCCGAGCAGGCGGCCGCGGCCCCGCCCCCCGCGCGCGCCGAGCCGCGCCTCGGCCCCGCACCCGCCGCCGCGCCCGCCGCGGCACCCGCCCCGCGCGCCGCCCCGCGCGTCGCCGCACCGCCCAAGGGCAGGCCCGCGCCCGTGCAGCCGCAGCTCGACCTGCCCGTGGAGGGCTGGCGCACCCCGCCGCTCGACCTCCTCGCACCCCCGCCCGCGCGCATCGCCTCGGGCCCGAGCGCGGAGGCGCTGCAGGCCAACGCCCGCATGCTCGAACAGGTGCTGAGCGACTACGGGGTGAACGGGCGCATCACCGAAATCCGCCCCGGCCCGGTGGTGACCCTCTACGAGCTGGAGCCCGCGCCCGGCACCAAATCCTCGCGCGTCATCGGCCTCGCCGACGACATCGCGCGCAGCATGAGCGTGGTGGCGGTGCGCATCGCCACCGTGCCCGGGCGCAGCGTGATCGGCATCGAGCTGCCGAACGCGAAGCGCGAGACGGTGTTCCTCTCCGAGATGCTGCAGAGCGAGGAATACCGCCGCAACACGGGCCGCCTGCCGCTGGTGCTGGGCAAGGACATCGGCGGCGCGCCGGTGATCCAGGATCTCGCGCGCATGCCGCACCTGCTCATCGCGGGCACCACGGGCTCGGGCAAGTCGGTGGGGATCAACACCATGATCCTCTCGCTGCTCTACCGCTTCGGCCCGGCCGAGTGCCGCTTCATCATGATCGACCCGAAGATGCTGGAACTCAGCGTCTATGACCGCATCCCGCATCTCCTCGCGCCCGTGGTGACGGAGCCGCCCAAGGCCATCGGCGCGCTGAAGTGGACGGTGCGCGAGATGGAGCGGCGCTACCGCGCGATGAGCCAGCTCGGCGTGCGCGGCATCCAGGCCTACAACGAGAAGGTGGCCGAGGCGCAGGCGAAGGGCACGGTCCTGACGCGCCGCGTGCAGACCGGCTTCGACCCCGAGACCAACAGGCCCGTCTTCGAGGAGCAGCCGCTCACGCTCGAGAAGCTGCCCATGATCGTCGTGGTGATAGACGAGATGGCGGACCTGATGATCGTCGCCGGCAAGGAGATCGAGGCCGCCGTGCAGCGCCTCGCGCAGATGGCGCGCGCCGCGGGCATCCACGTGATCATGGCCACCCAGCGCCCCTCGGTGGACGTGA
The DNA here is from genome assembly GCA_046291055.1 of Roseococcus sp. Taxonomy (GTDB): domain Bacteria; phylum Pseudomonadota; class Alphaproteobacteria; order Acetobacterales; family Acetobacteraceae; genus Roseococcus. Next base: position 10,168 of record JBKBSR010000067.1, on the reverse strand, counting down.
TCACCGGCACCATCAAGGCGAACTTCCCCACCCGCATCTCCTTCCAGGTGACGAGCAAGATCGACAGCCGCACCATCCTGGGCGAACAGGGCGCCGAGCAGCTGCTGGGGCAGGGCGACATGCTGCACATGGCCGGCGGCGGGCGCGTGACGCGCGTGCATGGCCCCTTCGTCTCCGACGCCGAGGTGGAGAAGGTGGCCGACTGGCTGCGCGCCCAGGGCGAGCCCGACTATGTGGACGAGGTGACGGAGGTGGAGGAGGAGGAGGGCGGCGGGCCGCTCGACATCTCCGGCGCCTCGGACGCCGAGAAGTCCCTCTTCGACCGCGCGGTGGAGGTGGTGGTGCGCGAGGGCAAGGCCTCCACCTCCTTCATCCAGCGCCACCTCAACATCGGCTACAACCGCGCGGCCAAGCTGATCGAGCAGATGGAGCGCGAGGGCATCGTCAGCCCCGCGAACCATGTGGGCAAGCGGGAGATCCTGGCGCGCCGGCCCGAGGGCTGAGGCGGGCGGGCCCGCTCAGGCCCGCACGCCCGCCTGTTCGATGCGCTCGATCCAGGGATCGAGGGCCAGGGCGAAGCGCACCATCTCGCCCAGCAGCTCCACCGCCGTCTCGCGCGTGGGGGCCTCGGCCTCCACCGCCAGGCGATGGTCGGGCGTCAGGCGCAGGCGCCAGCCTTCGGGCAGTTCCTGCGGCAGCCGGGCCGCGGCCTCGAAGACCATGCGGCGGTTGGCGCCGGGCTCGGCGGTCGAGGGGATGCGGCCGGCGATGGCGCGCAGGCGCAGCCGGTCCCCCTGCCATTCCGCCTCGCATCGGCGACCGCGCCAGTCGAAGCGCAGCGCGGGCCGCAGCCCGGGCTCGCGCGGGGTAAGCCTGCCGTCTCGCGCGACGGCGAAGGGGCCGAGCGTCAACATGGGGCCAAGCTTGCCCCGCCCCGGTTAAGAGAGGATAAACCGCGCCCATGTCCTTCGGCCGCAGCCTCTCCCTCGTCCTCGCCCCGCCGCACCCGGCCGGGCGGGTCTTCGTCTATTCCGGCGCGTGCGTGGCGGTGCTGGGCGGGCTGATCCTGGGCGCCTGGCTGTTCTGGCTGGGCGCGGCCTTCACCCTGTTCTGCCTCTACTTCTTCCGCGACCCCGAGCGCGTGCCGCCACCGCGCCCGGGCCTCGTGCTCGCCCCCGCGGACGGCAAGGTGGTGATGGTGAGCGAGGCCGCGCCCCCGCCGGAGCTCGAGATGGGCGCCGCGCCGCGCTGGCGCGTGGCCATCTTCCTCTCCGTGCTCGACGTGCATGTGAACCGCAGCCCCGTGCAGGGCCGCGTGGCGCGCATCGCCTACCGCCACGGCGCCTTCATCGACGCGAGCCTCGACAAGGCCAGCGAGACGAACGAGCGCAACGCGCTCCGCCTCGATCTGCCCGACGGGCGCAGCCTGGGCTGCGTGCAGATCGCGGGGCTGATCGCGCGGCGCATCGTCTGCACCGTGCGCGAGGGCGATCATCTCTCCGCCGGCGAGCGTTTCGGCATCATCCGCTTCGGCAGCCGGGTGGACGTGTATCTGCCCGAGGGCGTGCGGCCGCTGGTGCTGGTGGGCCAGACCATGATCGGCGGCGAGACCATCCTCGCCGACCTCGACGCCGCGAGCGGGCGGGCGTGACGCGCGAGGGCCTGCGCACCAGGCTGCGGCGCCTGCGCCCCCGCCAGCGGCCGCGCTATCGTGGCCCCTCCTTCAACCGCGTGATTCCCAATCTGCTGACCATGATGGGGCTCTGCGCGGGGCTGGTGGCCATCCGATTCGCGCTCGAGGGGCGCTTTCCCCAGGCGGCCGCCTTCATCGTGGCCGCCGGCGTGATCGACGGGCTGGACGGGCGCATCGCGCGGCTGCTCAAGGGCACGAGCCGCTTCGGCGCGGAGTTCGACAGCCTCTCGGACTTCCTGTGCTTCGGCGTGGCGCCCGCGCTCGTGCTCTATCTCTGGACGCTGCAGCACGCGGGGCCCATCGGCTTCATCCCCTGCGTGCTCTTCGCCGTGTGCAGCGCGCTGCGCCTCGCGCGATTCAACGCGGCCAGCATCGCCGAGCCCGGGGCGGCCCCGGTGGTGAAACCGGCCTACGCCTACAACTTCTTCACCGGCGTGCCGGCGCCGGCGGGCGCGGGGCTCGCGCTGTTCCCGCTCTTCGCCTGGCTCGCCTTCGCCGAATCGGGCTGGGCGGCCACGGCCGAGGCCATCCGCCACCCCGCGCTGGCCGCCGGCATGCTGTTCCTCGTCGGCGGGCTGATGGTGAGCACCCTGCCCACCTGGTCCTTCAAGAACTTCAAGATCCCGGCCGAGCGGGTGCTGCCGCTCTTCCTCGGCGTGGGCGGCTATCTCGCCTTCCTCGTCACCGAGCCATGGGCCGCGCTGGCGCTGGCCGGCGTGATCTATGCGGGGATGCTGTTCTTCTCCGCCCGCTCCTACCGCCGCCTCAAGCGCGAGGCGGAGCTGCTGCGCGGCCCGGAGGCGGTGGAGCCGCCGCGCGCGGCGGGATGATCCTCGCGGGGGTGCGCCTGGCCGCGGGCCCCTTCGCCGCGCTGCCGCCGGGCGCCTTCGGCCTCTGCCTCGACGCGGGCGCGCCCAACCGCGCCGAGGCCGCGCTCACCCTCGACATCGAGGATCTCGGCCTGCCCGAGCCCGCGGCGCTGCGCGCGACCCTCGATGCGCTCAAGGCCGCCATGGCGCGCGAGCCCGGGCGCCTGTTCTACATCGGCTGCCGCGCCGGGCTGGGGCGCACCGGCACGGTGCTCGCCTGCCTGGCCGCCGAATGCGGCGTGCCGGGCGACCCGGTGGCCTGGGTGCGCGCGCAGCACGATCCGCGCGCGGTGGAAACGCCAGCGCAGGAGGCCTTCGCGCGCGCCTGGCTCAGCCCTTCTCGATGGTGAGGTCGGGCGCGTCGGGGTTCTTCATGCCCACGATGTGATAGCCGCAATCCACGTGGTGCACCTCGCCCGTGACGCCGGTGCTGAGCGGGCTGAGCAGGTAGAGCCCCGCGCCCCCCACCTCGTCCAGCGCCACGTTGCGGCGCATGGGCGAGTTGTATTCGTTCCACTTCAGGATGTAGCGGAAATCGCCGATGCCGCTCGCCGCCAGCGTCTTGATCGGGCCGGCGCTGATGGCGTTCACCCGGATGCCCTCCCCGCCCAGGTCGGCGGCCATGTACCGCACGCTGGCCTCCAGCGCCGCCTTGGCCACGCCCATCACGTTGTAGTGCGGCGTCCAGCGCTCGGCGCCGAGGTAGGTCAGCGTCAGCAGCGCCCCGCCCGGGCCCATCAGCGCGGCCGCGCGGCGGCCCGTGGCCGCGAAGGAGTAGCAGGAGATGTCCAGCGCCTGCAGGAAGGCCTCGCGCGGGGTGTCGAGGAAGCGGCCGCGCAGATACTGCTTGTCGGCGAAGCCGATGGCGTGGACGAAGAAGTCGAGTCGCCCCCAGCGCTCCTCGATGGCGCTGAAGGCGGCGTCCATGTCCTCGTCGCTCGCCACGTCGCAGGGCAGCACGATGTCGCTGCCCACGGATTCCGCCAGCGGCCGCACCCGCTTCTCCAGCGCCTCGCCCTGGTAGGTGAAGGCCAGCTCCGCCCCCTGCGCCGCCACGGCGCGCGCGATGGCCCAGGCGATGGAGCGGTTGTTGGCCACGCCCATGATCAGGCCCCGCTTGCCCTGCATCAGCGTTCCGGTCGGCAGGGCGGCTTCGGCGTCTTCCGTCATGGTCATCCGTGCGGGCGGTTGCGGGGCGGGGGGCGTGGTGGCACATGCCCCACAGGCGGGCAAGGCCCCCGAACCCCGGATGCGAACCCCGATGACAGACCCCCACGCGCTCTTCGCCGAATGGATGGCGGAGGCGACCAAGACCGAGCCCAACGACCCGAACGCCATGTGCCTCGCCACCGCCACGCCCGATGGGCGGCCCTCGGCGCGCATGGTGCTGCTCAAGGGCCAGGACGCGCGGGGCTTCGTGTTCTACACCAACCTCGAATCCCGCAAGGGCGGAGAGCTGGCCGCCAACCCCCGCGCGGCGCTGTGCTTCCACTGGAAGACTCTGGCGCGCAGCGTGCGCGTGGAAGGCCCGGTCGAGCCCGTCACGGCGGAGGAGGCGGACGCCTACTTCGCCACACGCGCGCGCCCCTCGCGCATCGGGGCCTGGGCCTCGAAGCAGTCCCGCCCGCTCGAGGGGCGCTGGGCGCTGGAGAAGGCGGTGGCCGAATACACGTTGAAGTTCGGCCTGGGCGAGATTCCCCGCCCGCCGCACTGGTCGGGCTTCCGCGTGGTTCCCGAGCGCATCGAGTTCTGGCGCGACATGCCCTTCCGCCTGCACGAGCGCCGCGTCTTCCACCGCGAGGGCGAGGGCTGGCGGGAGGAGCTGCTCTACCCCTGATGGAGATCCCGCCCGAGCAGCAGGACGCGGCCGCCTTCCTCGCCCGCCTGGCGGGCGAGGGGCTGGTGCAGACGCACATCTCGGCCGTGTTCCTGGGGCGGGAGGAGGCGCTGAAGCTCAAGAAGGCCGTCAACCTCGGCTTCCTCGACTTCACGCGCCTCGCCGAGCGCGAGCGGCTGCTGCGCCACGAGTTCGCGCTGAACGCGCCGAACGCGCCCGGCCTCTATCTCGGCGTCTCCGCCGTCACGCGCGGGCCCGACGGAACCCTCGCCCTCGACGGCCCGGGCGAGCCGATCGAGTGGGTGCTGCGGATGCGCCGCCTGCCGCGCGCGGCCTTCCTCGACGCGCATGGCCCGCTGGACGAGGCGCTGCTCGACGCCACCGCCGATGCGGTGGCCGCGCTGCACGCGCGCGCGCCGCGGCGGCCGGGCGATGGCGGGATGGAGGCGACGCTCGCGGGCAATCTCGAGGCCGCGCTCTCGGCCGGGCTCGATCCGGCCGAGGCGCGGGCCTGGCACGCGGCGGCCTCGGCGCGGCACGCGGCGCTGCGCCCCTGGCTCGCCCAGCGCGCGGCGGCGGGCTTCCTGCGCCGCTGCCATGGGGATCTGCATCTGGGCAACCTCTGCCTGCTCGACGGCGCGCCGCACGCCTTCGACGCGCTGGAGTTCGACGAGGCGCTGGCCACGATAGACCTCGGCTACGACCTCGCCTTCCTGCTGATGGATCTGGAGCAGCGCCAGGGACGGCGCGCGGCGAACCGCGTGCTGAACCGCTATGTCGCGCGCACGGGCGATGCGGCGCTGGTGCGCGGCCTGCCGCTGTGGCTCTCGCTGCGCGCCTTCATCCGCGCCCATGTGGCGGCCCGCAAGGAGGAGGATGCGCGCCCGCTGCTCGCCGCGGCGCGCGCCTATCTCGAGGCCGCGCCGGCGCGGCTTCTCGCGATCGGCGGGCTGCAGGGCACGGGCAAGTCGCGCCTGGCGCGCGCGCTCGCGCCCTCGATCGGCCCCGCGCCCGGCGCGCTGGTGCTGCGCAGCGACGAAATCCGCAAGCGCCGCGCCGGCCTCGCGCCCGAGCAGCGCCTGCCGGAGGTGGCCTATACGCCCGAGGAGAGCGCCGCCGTCTTCGCCGAGCTTGCGGCCATGGCGCGCGCGGCGCTGGAGGGCGGGCACGCCGCGATCGCCGACGCCGCCTTCCTGCGCGAGGAGGAGCGCGCGCTGATCGCCTCCGCCGGCGCGCCCTTCACCGGCATCTGGCTCACCGCGCCGCTCGGCGTGCTGCGCGCGCGCATCGCCGCCCGCCGCGGCGACGCCTCGGACGCCACGGTGGCGGTGCTGGAGGCGGCGGCGCGGCGCGAGACGGGCCCCATCTCCTGGCATGTGGTGGACGCGAGCGACGACCCGCTGCCCGCGGTGCGGAAGTTGCTGGACTCGGAACCCCCGCCCTCGCCATAACCACGCGCGAAACGAATGGGTTGAGGGGACGGGGACCATGGCCTACCGACGCCTGCTCCTGCCGCTGACGGGCACCGCCGCCGGCGAGGCCGCGCTGGCCACGGCGCTGATGGTCGCGCGCATCTGGAACGCCCATGTGCATTGCCTGCATGTGCGGGTGGACGCGCGCGACGTGGCCCCGCTGGCGGGCGAGGGCCTCTCGGGCGCGATGATCGAGGAGATGATGGCCGCCACCGAGCGCGAGAGCGGCGAGCGCGCGGCGCGCGTGCGCGCGCTGTTCGAGCGCTTCGCCAGCACCGCGGGCGACGTCGCCATCGCCACCTCCGCCGAGACGGCGCTGAAGTCGGGCGGGCCCACCCTCTCCTTCGAATCCATCGCGGGGCGGGAGGAGGACGTGGTGGCGCAGCAGTCGCGCCTCTACGACATGGCCGTGGTGCCCCACCCCGACGCCGAGGAGGACGTGAGCAGCAGCGACGCGCTGCACGCCGTGCTGTTCGACAGCGGGCGGCCGGTGCTGATCGCCCCTCGCCAGGCGCCGGCCAGCATCGGCACGCGGGTCTGCTGCGCCTGGAACGGCACGGCCGAGAGCGCGGCCGCCATGGCCGCCGCCCTGCCCTGGCTGCACCGCGCCAGCGCGCGGCGCGTGCTCTACGCCGACGAATACCAGCGCCGCGGCCCGCCGGTGGAGGGCATCCTCGCCTATCTCCACTGGCACGGCATCACCGCCGAAGCCGTGCCCTTCAAGCCCATGACGAAGGACGTGGGCGCGGGGCTGCTCGGCGCGGCGCGGGATTTCGGGGCGGATCTGCTGACCATGGGCGCCTACAGCCATTCCCGCCTGCGCCAGCTCATCCTTGGCGGCGTGACGCGCCATGTGCTGGAGAACGCCGAGATTCCCGTGCTGATGTGCCGCTGATACGGGCGGCATCGCATGCCGCCCGTATCGCGCGCAGGGTTGGTGTGGCGGCTGCGCGCCGAAACAGGGACATACCAGCGGCCGCGCCGCTTTCGCTCGGGTCAAAAACAGCGGCCGCTGGTATGAGGCGCGGCTAGACGCCCAGCTCCTGCGCGCAGCCCGCGATGAAGCCGCCCAGCGCGCGGTGGAAGACGGGCTCGTCCAGCAGGAAGGCGTCGTGGCCCTTGTCGGTGGTGATCTCGATGAAGGAGACGCGCGCCGCCGCCGCGTTCAGCGCGCGCACGAGCGCGCGGCTCTCGCTGGTCGGGAACAGCCAGTCCGAGGAGAAGGAGGCGACGAAGAAGCGCGTGGGCGTGTTGCGGAAGGCCGCCGCCACGCTGCCATGCGCGGAGGCGAGGTCGAAATAGTCCATCGCGCGCGTGATGGTGAGGTAGCTGTTCGCGTCGAAGCGCCGCACGAAGGTGCTGCCCTGGTGGCGCAGGTAGCTCTCCACCTGGAACACGTCCTCGAGGAAGGTGAGCGCCGAGGCGTCCTGCAGCTTGCGGCCGAACTTGCGCGTCAGCGCCGCCTCGCTGAGATAGGTGATGTGCGCCACCATGCGCGCCACCGACAGCCCGCGCGCGGGCACCGAGCCGTCCTCCCAGTAGCGGCCGCCCTTCCAGTCGGGATCGGCGTGGATGGCCTGCCGTCCCACCTCGTGGAAGGCGATGTTCTGCGCCGAATGATGCGTGGCGCAGGCGATGGGCGCGGCGGCGAAGACGCTCTCGGGGTAGGAGGCCGCCCATTCCAGCACCTGCATGCCCCCCATGGAGCCGCCGATGACGGCGAGCAGGCGGGGAATCTCCAGGTGCTCGACCAGCCGCTTCTGCGCGCGCACCATGTCGGCGATGGTGATGGCCGGGAAATCCGTGCCCCAGGGCCGGCCCAGGCCGCGGCCCTCCTCGTCCGTCATCTCCTCGCGCGGGCCGGTGGTGCCCATGCAGCCGCCCAGCACGTTCGAGCAGATGACGAAGTAGCGCTCCGTGTCCACCGGCTTGCCGGGGCCCACCAGGTTCTCCCACCAGCCGGGCTTGCCGGTCACGGGCTGGCGCTCGGCCACGTACTGGTCGCCGGTCAGGGCGTGGCAGATCAGGATGGCGTTGCTCCGCGCGGCGTTGAGCCGGCCATAGGTGCGGTAGGCGATGGCGAGCGGGCGGATCCAGGCCCCGGAATCCAGCCGCATCCCGTCGCGGATCACCGCGCGCTGGTGCTCGATCTGCGGGAAGGGGGCGATGCGGTTCATCCGCGCCGGAGATAGGCCGCCGGCCGGTGCCCCGCAACCGCCGCGCCCGCCTTGGCGCAGGGGCGCGGCGCGGCTATGCGTCAGGCTTCATGTCCGAAGCCCCCCCCACCCAGGCGACGCTGGAGGCGCTGCGCGGCCAGATCGACCGCCTCGACGACGCGCTGCACGACCTGCTGATGCGCCGCGCCGAGGTGGTGGAGCGCCTGGCGCGGAGCGCCGCCAAGCCCGCCGGCACCACGCTCCGCCCGGGGCGCGAGGCCGCCATCCTGCGCCGGCTGCTCGCGCGCCATGCGGGGCCGCTGCCGCGTGCGGTGGTGGTGCGCCTGTGGCGCGAGATCTTCGCCAGCTCCATCGCCCAGCAGGCGAGCTTCGCCGTGGCGCTGGCGGGCGAGGCGGGGCTCGCGCGGCTCGCCTGCGCCCATTTCGGCCTGGAGACCCCGCTGCGCCAGCACCCGAGCCCCGCCGCCGCCCTCGCCTCCGTGATGGCGCGCGAGGCCGCGATCGCCGTGCTGCCCTGGCCGCGCGAGAGCGACAGCGAGGCCGAGGCCTGGTGGACGCGCCTCGACGGCCAGGCGCTGCACGTCATCGCGCGGCTGCCCTTCCACGCCGAGCGCCCGCCCGCGCTGGAGGCCGCCGTGCTCGCCCTCTACCCGGCCGACGCCTCGGGGCGCGACGCCGCGCTCTGGCGCGCCGAGCGCCCCGGCACGCCCGACCGCGCGAGCCTCGCCGCCGCCTTCCCGGGGGCGCGGCTGCTCGCGCTCAGCCGTGCGGGCGGGGTGACGCAGGCCCTGCTGGAGACCGACGGCGCGGCGCCGCCGGGCGCGCTGCCGCTCGGCCGCTACGCCATCCCCGAACGAGGAGCGCCCCGCCCATGACGGCCCTCATGCCGCGCCCGTCCATCCTGAGCATCGAGCCCTATGTGGGCGGCGAGTCGAAGCTGCCCGGCGTGAACCGCATCATCAAGCTCTCCTCAAACGAGGGCGCCTTCGGCCCGCCGCCCGGCGCCATCGCCGCCATCACGCGCATGGCCGCCGAGGCCCACCGCTACCCGGACGGGAACGCGACGAAGCTGCGCGAGGCGATCGGCGCGCGGTTCGGCCTCGACCCCGCGCGCATCCTCTGCGGCAACGGCTCGGACGAGCTGATCGCCTATCTCATCCTCGCCTATGGCGGCGAGGGAACGGAACTGATCATGCCCGCGCACGGCTTCGTCATGTACGACCTGACGGGCCGCTACGCCGGCTGCCGCGTGATCAAGGTGCCCGAGCGCAACCTGATGGCCGATGTGGACGCGATGCTTGCCGCGGTGGGGCCGCGCACGAAGCTCGTCTGCCTCGTCAACCCCAACAACCCCACGGGCGCGCTGCTGCCGCGCGCCGAGGTGGAGCGGCTGCGCCGCGGCCTGAGGGACGACATCCTGCTCATCCTCGACGCGGCCTATGCGGAATACGTCACCGACCCCGACTACGATCCCGGCCAGGCGCTGGTGGACGCCTCGGGCAACACGGTGATGACGCGCACCTTCTCCAAGATCTTCGGCCTGGGCGGCATGCGCGTGGGCTGGGCCTACATGCCGCCCGCGGTGGCCGACGTGATCGGGCGCATCCGCGGCCCCTTCAACGTGAACGCGGCCGGCATGGCGGCCGCCATCGCCGCGCTGGAGGAGCCGGGCTGGATCGAGCGCAGCGTGGCGCACAACACCGAGTGGCGCGCGAAGCTCTCGGCCGGGCTGGAGGCGGCGGGCATCAGGGCATGGCCCTCGGCCTGCAACTTCGTGCTGGCGGATTTCGGCACGCCCGGGAAGGCCCAGGCCGCGGATGCGGCGCTGCGCGCGCGCGGCGTCATCGTGCGCGGCGTCGCCGGCTACGGGCTTCCCTCCTGCCTTCGCATCACGGTGGGCACGGCCGAGGAATGCGGCCTCGTCATCGAGACGCTCGCGGCCTTCATGCGCGATGCCGGCTGAGCCGGTCTTCCGCCGCCTCGCGCTCATCGGCGCGGGGCTGATCGCGGGCTCCATCGCCCGGCGCAACCGCGAGCAGGGCGGCCTCGCGCGCGAGGTGGTGGTGACCGCCCTTACGCCCGAGACGCGCGCGCGCGTGCGCGAGCTCGGCTTCGCCGAC
>JBKBSR010000427.1:0-2202 GCA_046291055.1 Roseococcus sp. | reverse complement strand
TTTGCGCTCCCATTGCCTTTGTCGATGTGCTGGGGTCTGCCGAGCGTGAGGCTCGCGACCTGCAGGCCGTGCTGGACCGGCTGGGCAGCGGCGTCGCGGTCTATGGGCCGGAGGGGCGGCTGCGCCTCTCCAACGCCACCTTCCCCGCGCTGGTCGGGCTGCCGCCCTCCCTGCCGCGCCCGGGGCAGTCTTTCCAGTCGCTTCTGGAGGCGCAGATCGCGGCCGGCGACTATCGGCCCGAGGATGTGCCGCGCGTACTCTCCAACCTGCGCGAGGGCCGCCCGCCGCGCGACGCCACGCATGAGCGCGAGCGGACGAATGGCCGCTTCCTGCGCATTCGCAACCAGGGCCTGCCGGATGGCGGCTGGCTCGCGGAGGTGCTGGACATCACCGCCGAGCGCCGCGCCGAGCAGGAGGCGCGCCAGCGCGCCGCCATGCAGGAGGCGATGCTGGAGGCGCTGCCCGTGGGCGTCGCCGTCTACGGGCCGGACCTCGTTCTGCGCTTCGTCAACGCGGCCTACAACCGCATCCTGGCCGACAGCCCCGCGCGGGTGGGCGAGCATCTGCGCGACATCCTGATGCGCCGCGCCCTGGCCGGCGAGTTCGGCGACTGCGACCCGAAGAGCCAGGTCGAGCAGCGCCTGCAGCGCGTGCGCCAGCCCCTGCGCTTCGAGTGGCGGCGGCCGAACGGCGCCATCCTGGTCTTCGACAGCGTGCCGCTGCCCGATGGCGGCCACGCGGTGGTGGTGACCGACATCTCCGAGCTCTCCGCCGCCCAGGCCGAGGCCCGCGCGCGGGCGGAACTGCTCGCCACCACGCTGGAGAGCACGCGCCACGGCATCGCCATGTTCGACGCCGAGGGGCGGCTCGTGATCGCCAACCGCCTGGCCGCGCATTTCTGCGCCGTGCCGCCGGAGCGTTTCGTCCCCGGCGCGCACATCAGCGAACTGCGGCGCATCCAGTTCGAGCGCGGCATCTACGAGCGCCGCCCCGGGGACAAGGCGGCGCTGCAGGCGCACATTCACGGCCCGCTCAAGGCCCCGGATCGCTACCGGCGGCCCGGCCCGGACGGGACGGTGGTGGAGGTGGTGACCGACTCGCTGCCCGGCGGCGGCTTCGTGCGCAGCTACACCGACGTCACCGCGCTGGTGCGCGCCGAGGAGGAGGCGACGGCGCGGGCCGCCACGCTGCAGACGGTGCTCGACAGCATCCGCCACGGCGTCATCCTCTACGACGAGGCGGGCTATGTGCGCGTGGCCAACGCGCTCGGGGCCACGCTGGCGGGGCTGCCGCCCGAGGCGGTGAGGCCCGGCGTGCATTTCGACACGCTGCGCGACCTGCAGGCCGAACTCGGCGAGCACGGCCAGGGGCCGGCGCGCGAGGCCTATCTGCGCCACCGCGTGCGCGAGCCCTGGAAGGGCGACGGCACCTATGTGCGCCGCCGGCCGGACGGAACCATGGTCGAGGTCCGCACCGACCTGATCCCCGGCGGCGGTTGCGTGCGCACCTTCACCGACATCACCCCGCTGGCCGCCGCGCAGGCCGAGCTCGCGCGCCGCAACGCGATGATGGAGGCCATGCTCGAGAACATGCGCCACGGCATCGTGCTGTATGACGTCGAGCACCGCGTGCTGGCGGCCAACCGCCTCGCCGGCGAGATGATGGGCATCGGCGATGCGCTCCGCCCGGGCCTGCACCGGGCGGAGATCATCCGGCTGCAGGCCGAGCGGGGCGAGTTCGGCGAGGGACCGGAGGCGAAGGAATGGCTGGAGCGCCACCTCGCGCGGGACTGGGACCGGCCGCAACGCTTCCGTCGCAAGCGGCCCGACGGGAGCGAGGTCGAGGGCGTGGCGAACCCCGTCCCCGGCGGCGGCTTCGTGCTGACCCTGACCGACATCACCGAGCGCGTGCGCGCCGAGGCGGAGATCGAGCGCCGGGCGAAGATGCTGGCCGACATCGTCGGCGCCGCCCGCCAGGCCCTGACGCTGTTCGACGCCTCGGGCAGGGTTCTCGCCGCGAACGATCTCGCCGCGAAGATCGCCGGCTTCGAGACGGCGGAGGAGATCGTCGGCCTGACCCACGCCGAGGTGGTGGCGGCCACCCGGCGCAAGGAGGGCGCCACGGGGCCTGCGGGATTCAACCTGCCGGCCGAGTTCGCCTACAACCGCATCGACCGCTCCCGCCCCGCGCGCTACGAGCGGC
>JBKBSR010000426.1:0-2207 GCA_046291055.1 Roseococcus sp. | reverse complement strand
CGCACGCAATCGGCCGTCTCCATGCAGATGAAGCGCCTGGAGGAGGTGCTGGGCGTGCCGGTGCTGCGCCGCGGGCCGCGGGGGCTGGAGCCGACCGACAAGGGGCTCTGGCTGCTGGAACGCGCGCGCACCCTGCTCGCCCTCAACGAGGAGATTCTCGAGGCCTTCCGCGCCCCGCCCATCACCGGCCAGGTGCGCCTCGGCAGCCCGGACGACTACACGCTGCAGTGGCTGCCCGGCATCCTGGCCCGCTTCGCCCGCACCCATCCGGGCATCGAGGTGGAGGTGGTGTGCATCAACACGGAGGAGCTGGTGCGCCGCCTCGCCAGCGGGGCGGTGGATCTCGCGCTCATCACCGAGGGCCATGGGCGCGAGGGCGAGGAGGTGTGGCGCGGCCCGCTGCGCTGGGTCGGGCCCACGGCCGGGGCGCTGCACCGGCGCGAGCCGCTGCCGCTCGCGCTCGCCCATCCCGGCTGCAGTTGGCGGCGCGCGGCGCTCGAGGCGCTGGGCCGCGCGGGCCGTCGGGCGCGGGTCACCTACAACGCGAGCACGCAGTCGGGCTGCTTCGCGGTGGCGCTGGCCGGCCTCGCGCTGACGGTGTCCACGCCGGCGCGCCTGCCGCCGGGCCTGTCCTGGCTGGGCGAGGCGGAGGGGCTGCCGGCGCTGCCCGGGATGGGAATCCTGCTCTCCTTCTCGGACGAGCGGCTCGCCGCGGGCGCGCTGCCGGAAGGCGTGGCGGCGCTGGCCGGGGCCATTCGCGCCGGCTTCTCGGACGGTGAGCCGCCGGCGCGCTGATCCTGCTTGTCCTCGGCGCGTTCAGGCGGCAAACAGATCGCAAAAGCCCCTGTCCCGGAGGATCCGTCCCGTGAAGCGTCGTCATCTCCTCTCGGCCCTTGGCCTTGGTCTCATGGCGCCGGCCGTGTCGCGCGGGCAGGGGCTGGGGGCGGGCTTCCCCGACCGGCCGCTGCGGCTGATCGTGCCCTGGCCGCCGGGCGGGTCCACGGACACCATCGCGCGCATCTATCAGCCCCGCCTCGCGGAGGTGCTGGGCCGGCCGGTCGTCATCGACAATCGCGGCGGGGCCTCGGGCGCGACGGGCGCCATCGAGGCCTCTCGCGCGCCGGGCGACGGGAGCACCTGGCTCTTCGTCTACGACACGCAGGCGACCAACGAGACGGTGATGCGCCTGCCCTTCCGCACGATGGAGGCCTTCGTTCCGGTCTGCCATGTCGCCTCGGGTCCGCTGGTGATGGTGGCGCACCAGTCCACCCCCTACCGCAGCTTCGAGGAGGTGGTGGCGGCGGCGCGCCGGGCGCCGGACACGATCAACTACGCGACCTCCGGCGTGGGGGGGCTTGCGCATGTCTCGACCACGCTGCTGCAGCAGCAGGGGAATTTCCGCATCGTGCATGTGCCCTATCGCGGCGGCGGGCCCGCGGTGCAGGACGCGGTGGCGGGGCATGTGCCGCTGTTCATGACGAATGTGGTGATCGTGAGCCAGCACATCCGCTCGGGCGTGCTGCGGCCGCTGGGCGTGACCACGCGCGGGGAGAGCCGGCACGTGCCCAATACGCGCAGCTTCAGCCAGCAGGGATTCGGCGACTTCGAGGCGCCCACCTGGTGGGCGATGCTGGGGCGCGCCGGCACGCCGGAGCCGCTGGTGCGCCAGATGAACGAGGCGCTGGTGCGCGTCCTGAACGAACCCGCGGTCAAGAACAGGATCGAGGAGCAGGGTTGCGACATCGTGGCGTCCACCCCGGAGGCGTGCGGCCAGTTCGTCCAGGCCGAGATCACGAAGTGGGGCCGTGTGATCAACGAGAACAACATCCGCGCGGACAGCTGATTCGGGCGGGCAATGGCCTGCCACGCATGCGCGCCATGCGTGCCGCTGCGTGACAGGGGGTTTACAGCAGAAGCGCAGGGGCCTAATGAGCCGCCATCGCGACGGTGCGGATGACGGTCCGGCGCGATGCAGAGGTTGACATCCTGGCGCTTCGAGGTAGGATGTTGGCCCTTCGCGGGGAAACCTGCGCCCCTCCCGAGAGATGGGGGTATTCACGTCAGCCGGGTTCCGGTTGTCGTGATTGCTGTTTCACAATTGCATCTGATCATGCAGTGGAGTGGTACGCGCGTTTGGTGTGTTTTTTTTGTGATGTGATGACGGCTGGTGCTGACTGATGGTGCTGGTTTGGTGGTGATGGGTTGGG
>JBKBSR010000066.1:0-11625 GCA_046291055.1 Roseococcus sp. | reverse complement strand
TGCCCCAGCCCGCGAGCTGGCGCGAGGTGGTGGCGCTGGCCAGCGGCGGCGAGCCACTGCTGCACGCGCATCTACTGCACGACGTCCATCCGGTGCGGGTGGCGCGCCAGCGCATCGAAATCCGCGTCCGCCCCCAGGCCCCGCGCGACCTCGCCGCCCAGCTCGCCGCGCTGCTCGAGGCGCGCACCGGCGCGCGCTGGACCATCGCGCTCTCCAACGCGCCGGGCGAGCCGACGCTGGCCGAGCAGTCCGCCGCCGCCGAGCAGGACCGCCGCGCCGCCGCCGCCCGGCACCCCATGGTGCAGGCCATCCTCGCCGCCTTCCCCGGCGCGAGCCTCGACGCGGTGCGGGACGCGACCCTCGACGACTACGGCCTCGCCCCGGCCGCGCCCGAGCCCGAGCTGCCGGACTTCGCGCCCCCGGACGCGGAGCCCGCCTATGACGACGAACTCCCGGAGGAGGACTGAGTGAAGAACCTCGGCAACATGCTCAAGCAGGCCCAGCAGATGCAGGCGCGCATGCAGGAGATGCAGGCGCGGCTGGAGGCCATGGAGGTGGAGGGCCAGGCCGGCGGCGGCATGGTGAAGGTGAAGCTCACCGGCAAGGGCGACCTGCGCCGCGTGAGCCTCGACCCCTCGCTGATCGCGCCCGACGACCGCGAGATGCTGGAGGACCTGATCGTGGCCGCGCATGCCGACGCGAAGCAGAAGGTGGAGGCCGCGATGGCCGAGGAGATGCAGAAGGCCACCGCCGGCATGAGCCTGCCGGCCGGGATCAAGCTGACTTTCTGATGGCGCCCGCGACGCCGCCGCGCCGTGCCGGAGGGCGCGCGCCCGCGTGAGGCCGGCCGATCCCGTCGAGCATCTGGTCGCGCAGCTCGCGCGGCTGCCCGGCATGGGCCGGCGCAGCGCGCGGCGGGCCGCGCTGCGGCTGCTCATGGAGCCCGAGCAGCGGCTGCGCCCGCTGGCCGAGGCGCTGCGCGCAGCGGCCGAGGCGGTGCGCCTCTGCGCGCGCTGCGGCAACCTCGACAGCAGCGATCCCTGCCGCCTCTGCACCGACCCCGAGCGCGACCAGGGGCTGCTCTGCGTCGTGGAGGGGGTGGCCGATCTCTGGGCGCTGGAGCGCGCCCACGCCCATCACGGCGCCTATCATGTGCTGGGCGGCAGCCTCTCGGCCCTGGCCGGGGTGGGGCCGGAGGAGCTGCGCATCGCGCCCCTGCTCGCGCGCGTCGCCGAGGGCGGGGTGCGCGAGGTGATCCTGGCCCTGCCCGCCACGGTGGAGGGGCAGAGCACCGCCCATTACCTCGCCGACCGGCTGCGCCCGCTGGGCGTCGCGCTCAGCCGGCCCGCCCAGGGCGTGCCGGTGGGCGGGGCGCTGGATGCGCTGGACGAGGGGACGCTCGCCACCGCCCTGCGCGCGCGGCGCGAGGCGTGAGGGGCGGGGCGGCCCGCACAAGCCGCCCCTGGTGCGCCAGCGCATGGAGGCGTTCCACCAGCCCAGTCAGCGTGCGGATGCGATCCTTCCCGCGCAGCGCGCACTCCCAGACCACCTCCACGGTCCAACCGGCCTCGCGGAGGGCGGCGGCAGCGCTTGCATCCCTGGCGCGGTTCCGGTCGACCTTGGCCTTCCAGTAGGCGGTTCGCGTTGCCGGGATACGGGCGCCGCGAGGGCAGGCGTGCCCATGCCACCAGCAGCCATGGACGAACACCACCGCACGTCGCCCGGGAAGCACGATGTCTGGACGCCCGGGGAGGCCGTGTCCTCCGAGGCGGAATCGCAGGCCGGCAGCGTGCAAAGCCCTTCGCACAACGATTTCCGGCGCCGTGTCGCTCGACCTCACGCGCGCCATGGTCGCGCTGCGCGCGGCCGAAGGCGGTGGCCCTTCGTCAGGCTCAACCATCGTCCTCGCCATTCGTCGCGGGCGCTTCGTCCTCCGAGCCCGTCGCGACGATGGCGTCGCCGCCAAGCGCTGCGAAGCGATTCTCCGCGAGCGTGGCGAGGCGCCGAGCTTGGGTGAGCAGCGTGCGGCGCAGGCCGCCCGATACCTGACGCTCCACGACCACGCGGTACAGTTGCGCGAGCGTGGCCGCACGCCGAGCGATCCGCACGTCCGGATGACCCCGCAGCTCGGCCACCTCCGGCGAGACGATGACCCCGCGGAAGGAAGGAGGAAGGTTGCCGCGACCGTAAGGCGTTCCAGGCTCCTCGGGTGGATCCTTCTCATTCAAGACGGCTTTAAACGTCGACTCGGCGATGACCTTCTCCCACACCGCGCGCTCGAGCGCGTTCAAGTCCTCTGCCCTCGGCTGCGGGCCCGCGTCACCCGGTTGAGCCGGGAGCGGCCAAACCTCGACGCTGAAGACTTCGAACGGATCGAGCACGTTCATGGCGACAGCGTCGGTGCGCTGGTTGGTGAGATGCCGACGGATGCGCGTGCGCAGGCTCTCCCTCGACTGGCCGACATAGATCGGTTCCTCGTCGTAATCGAAGAACGCATAGACGCCCCATTTGAAATCGCCCACCCGCAGCGACTTCCCTGGGAAAGGCGTGTCAAGGAATCTTGCGAGGCCGTTCCTCAGCGCCTCCGTCTCAAAGGCGAGCCCTTTCGACGCAAGCCTGGGCCCTTGTGCGCCCGAAGCCATTCCTACCGGTCCAGAAGCGACGACACGGCCCGCCGGGCGTGGGCAGGAAGTCAGCTTCGGCCGCGAGGGGGCCGCCGTCGAGGAGGGGCTCGATAAGCCTCTCAGCAAGATGCCGCACGACCGGCACGGCCACACCGTCGCCCGCCAGATGATATGCGTCGTTGTAACGTCGGGGCAAACGGTAGGAATCGGGCAACCCCATCAGACGCGCGGCCTCGCGCGGCGAAAGCAGGCGCGAGCGGATTCGCTCTCCCTCGACAACCATGATCGCCTGGCGCGAGGAGCCGCCACGCGGCGTCCGAAGGCATCCGGCCAACCCGTCGAAGCGAACCTCCGCACGCTGGACCTTCGCGCCGCCCACCCCGTTGGGTCGCACCCTGCGGTAGAGCGCCCCGACCCGCCGCACGCCGGAAGCTTGCACGGCCGCCATCTTGGCCAGATTGGTCGCGTCCATCAGGCCCAGGATGTGGCGCGTCTTCGCCGTGTCGTCCCAGGTGACGCCTTCCGGCTCCTCCTCGATAATCTCCTCCAGGGTCATGGTCCGGATCGGCCGGGAGATGCGCCACCAAACCCAGGACGCCCGCGCCTTGCTGGAGAGCGCCGCATGCGCGCCGACGACGCCTGCCCCATGCCAGCCCTCATCCGGGCCAGGAAGCGTGAGCCATCGCGGAATTTCGATGTCCTGATGCACCGCTACCAGGAACACTCGGGGCCTCGATTGAGGAAGGAACCAGGATGCGTCGAGCACCAAGGCGCCCATCCGATAGCCGTGCGAAGCCATGAGGTCGCACACGCGACCGAAGTCGGCCCCGTCGCGGGCGCGCAGCCAGCCCACCACATTCTCCAGGACGACGACCCAGGGCTCCCGGCCCTCGGCGGCGAGCCCGGCCATCAACCGCCAGAAGCCCCAAAAGACGCCGCTACGCGTACCCTCATCCATCCCACGCATATTTCCGGCGAGCGAGAGGTCCTGGCACGGAAACGACGCCCAGGCGAGATCGGCGCGGCCAGGGAGTTGCCCGACGCTCAGCCGCTGGACATCCTCCACGACCAAGTGAGCCTCACCCCAGTTCTCCGCGTAGGCCCTCGTCTTGACCGGGTCTATGTCGTTGGCGAAGGCGCAATCCCAGCGTGGACCGAGGCCCGCGCGCGCCATCCCCCCGCCGGCGAAGAACTCGTAGAACACCCGCCGCATTCTGCACGATCTCCTTCGTCACACGTTCGCAGCATGGGACGGTGACGATTCGGCCCCTGGTCGAAAGCAGAGGACTCCGAACGGTCCGGGGCGGTCAAGGCTGCACGCGACCGGCGCCGATCCGCCGGGATCAGCGCCCAACCCCCTACCCCGCCCGCTCCGCCACCACGAGATTGGAGAGCAGCCGCTCCGGCCGATCCCCCGCGCCCGGCGCCTCGCGCAGCTCGCGCAGGCGGCAGCCCGTCTCGGCCAGCAGGGCGAACAGCACGGGCTGGGGCAGCGCGTGCAGCTCCATCACGCCAGCGGGGGGTGTGGCGAGGTAGGACGCCGTCTCGAAGGCGTAGCCCTCGATCCAGGTGACGAGCTGGAACACCGCGAGCCCCCCGGGCGCCAGCGCCCGCAGCGCCGCGCGCAGCAGCCACAGCGCGAGCGGCGGCGGCAGGTGCTGCAGCGTCGTGAAGCAGAGCCAGAGATCTTGCTGCGACAGCGGCACCGGCCGCTCCGGCCCCACCTGCACGAAGGCGATGTCGCCGAGGCCGGCCGCGCCAAGCTCCGCCGCCGCGACGCGCAGATGCGGCAGCGAGAGATCCGCCGCCACGAGCCGCGCGAGATGGGGCGCCAGGTGGCGCGTGATGCGCCCCACCCCGCAGCCCTGCTCCACCACCCGCGCGAAGCGGCCGGGATCGCGCCCGGCGCGCGCCAGCGCGGCGAGGGCGGCGCGCGCCTCGGCCTCGCCGCTCGCGTCGAAGGCGGCGCGGTTGGCCGCCAGGTTCTCGGGCAGGAAGCGCGCCTCGGGCAGGGCGGACCAGTGGGGGGCCGTCTCGCCGATCCGCTCCCAGTAGCCGCGCTGGGCGGCGAGCATGTCCGCGATGGCCGCCGCATCGGCCTCCGCCTGCACCGGATTGGCCGGGATGTCGAGCGGCAGCGCCTCCGGCTCGGGCGGGACGAAGCGGCGGCGGAACTCCTCGCTCCCGGTCAGCGCCTGGCCGAAGGCCCGCACATCCGTCCAGTTGCGCCGGTGCGCGAGGATCACCTCCTCGCTCTCGGGCTCGCGCAGCAGGATCAGGCGATAGGCGAGGACGACCTCCTCGCGGGTCAGGCCGAAGGCCTCATCCGGCATGGGCGTCCTGGATGGCGGCGGCGAAGCGGTCGAGGATCATCTCCAGCTCCGCCTCCGTGACGGTGTAGGGCGGCGCCAGGATCACATGGTCGCCGCGCCGGCCGTCGATGGTGCCGCCCATGGGATAGCAGGCGAGGCCGCGCGCATAGGCCGCCTGCTTCACCCGCTCGTTCATGCGGCGCGCGGGGTCGAAGGGGCGCCTGCTCGCGCGGTCCTCGACCAGCTCCACCGCCCAGAACAGGCCGCGGCCGCGGATGTCGCCCACATGGGCGTGGTTGCCCAGCCGCTCGATCAGCCCCTGCTCCAGCCGCGCGCCCATGTCGCGCACCCGGGCGAGCAGCCCCTCCTCCTCGATCGCCTCCTGCACGGCCAGCGCCGCGGCGCAGGCCATGGGGTGCGCCTGGTAGGTGTGGCCGTGGACGAAGGCGCCCGAGCCCGCCTCCAGCGCCGCGATCACCCGCCCATGCACCAGGATGCCGCCGATGGGCTGGTAGCCGCCGCCGAGCCCCTTGGCGATCACCTGGATGTCGGGCGTCACGCCCTCCTGCTCCCAGGCGTGCAGGGTTCCGGTGCGGCCCATGCCGCACATCACCTCGTCGAGGATGAGCAGCGCGCCGTGCCGGTCGCAGATGGCGCGGACCTTCTCGAAATAGCCCGGCAGAGCGGGGACGCAGCCCAGCGTGGCGCCCACCACCGTCTCGGCGCAGAAGGCGATCACCGTCTCCGGCCCCAGTCGCTGGAACTCCGCCTCCAGTTCGTCGGCCAGGCGCTGCACGTAGTCGGCCTCGCTCTCCTCGGCCGCGCGGTCGCGATAGGCGTAGCAGGGCGAGACGTGGTGGAAGGCGGGCGAGAGGATGGGCTCGTAGAGCGCGCGGCGCATCATGTTGCCGCCGGCGGCCAGCGCGCCCAGCGTGTTGCCGTGATAGGACTGCCGCCGCGCGATGACATGGCGGCGCTGCGGCTCGCCCCGCTCGACATGGTATTGGCGGGCCATCTTCAGCGCCGCCTCCATGCCCTCGCTGCCGGAGGAGACGAAATAGGCGCGGGCGAGGCCGCCCGGGGCATGGCCGACCAGCTTCTCGGCCAGGCGCTCCGCGCTCTCGCAGGAGAACAGCGCGGTGTGCGCGTAGGTCAGGCGCTCGAGCTGCGCGCGCATGGCCGCCAGCACGCGCGGGTGGCCATGGCCGAGGCAGGCGACGGCCGCGCCGCCCGAGCCGTCGATCACGGCGTGGCCGTTCTTCTCGTGGAGCCAGATGCCCTGGCCGGAGACGGCGATGGGCGGGTCGGCGCGCAGGCTGCGGTGGACGAGGTGCGACATGCCCCGAGCCTAGACCGGCTCGCGCGCCGCGTCAGCGGCGCTTCTCGAAGGCGAATGTGTTGGACAGCCCCTGCCCCGGGCGGCCCACCAGGTCGTTGTCCTCGCGCACATCGCGCAGCACGAGCCCGTGCGCGGCCGCGAGGTCGAAAATCTCCGCCTGGGGCACGGCGTGCATCTCCATCTCGCTGCCCGGCGAGCGGGCGAGATACTCCGCCGTGCGGAAGCGGTAGCCCTCGATCCAGGTCGGGGCCTGGAACACCGCCATCCCGCCCGGGCGCAGCCGCAGGAAGGCGCGCGCCAGGATCGCCATGATCACGGGCGGCGGGTTGTGCTGCAGCACGATGCGCGAATACCAGAGGTCGTAGGCCTCGGCGGGCATCAGCGCCTCGGGCGTCACCTGCCCCAGCCGCACATTGGCGATGCCCCGCCCGGCGAGCTCCGCCGCCGCGAGATCGAGATGCGGGCGCGAGACGTCGAGGCCGGTCACGCGCGGGAAACGCCTGGCCAGCGCCACCGTGGCGCGCCCCACCCCGCAGCCGTACTCGACGCAATGCTCGAACTCCGCGCGCCGGCGCCCCGCCCGGGCCAGCACCGCGTCCAGCACCCGCGCATCCCATTCGCCCGAGGCGAAGAAGGCCTCCCGATGGTCGGCGAAGCGCTCGGGCAGGAAGCGCTCCTCGGTCAGGACCGACCAGTGCGGGGCCGCCGCCCCCACCTCCGACCAGTAGCGCGCCACATGCGCAACCAGCCGCTCGAGCGTGGCCGCATCGGCCCGCGTCTCGATCTCCTGCGGCGGGATGTCGAGCGGCGGGGGCTTCTGCGGCTGCGGCCCGGAGAGGCGCTGGCGGAACTCCTCGCTCGCCCGCACCGCGAGGCCGAAGGCCTCCACCCCCGCATGGGCGCGGCGGTGGGCCTCGATCACCTCCTCGCTCTCGGGCAGGCGGCCGAGCATGAGGCGGTAGCCCAGCACCACCTCCTCGCGCGACAGCATGGGTTCGGGCTCGCTCATCGGGGGGCGATTAGCACCGGCTCAGGGCGGCGTCAGCACGCCCACCGCCGCCCCCACCATGCAGGAGGCGAGGGTGGCGCAGCCCAGCGCCGGCAGGCCGAGGCGCACCACCTCCGCCCGCCGTTCGGGGCAGAGGGTGGAGAGCGCGCCCATCAGGATGCCGACCGAGCCGACATTGGCGAAGCCGCACAGCGCGTAGGTCAGGATCAGCCGGCTGCGTGGGTCGAGCCCCTCCGCCCCGCCGCGGGCGAGGTCGAGATAGGCCACGAACTCGTTCACCACCAGCTTCACGCCGAGCAGGGCGGCGACGGCGCCCGCCTGCTCGCCCGGCACGCCCATCAGCCAGGCCAGCGGGCGGAACGGCACCCCCGCCAACTGCTGCAGCGAGACGCCGAACAGGGGCTGCAGCGCCTCGTTCGCCAGCGCCACCAGCGCCACGAAGACGATCAGCGCCGCCATGATGCCCAGCAGAAGCTGCAGCCCCTCGCCCGTGCCCTGCACCAGCGCCTCCATGGTGCTGGCGTAGCGCGGCGGCGCCTCGCCGCCGCCCTCGGTCGCGGCCTCGCCGGGGCGCATCAGCAGCGCGGCCATCACCGCCGCGGGGGCGGCGATCAGCGAGGCGGTGAGCAGCTGCCCCGCCGCATCCGGCACCACCGGCGCGATGATCAGCGCATAGACCACCAGCGTGTTGCCCGAGATGGTGGCGAGCCCCGCGACCATCACGACGAACAGCTCGCTCTCCGTCAGGCGCGAGAGCCAGTGGCGGATCAGCAGCGGCGCCTCCACCATGCCGACGAACACGTTGGCCGCGACCGCGAAGCCCGCCGCCCCCCCGAGGCCCAGGCCCCGTTGCAGCAGCGCGGCGAGGCCGCGCACCACGACCGGCAGCACCCGCCAGTGATACAGCACGGCCGAGAGCGCGCCGATGACGAGCACGAGCGGCAGCGCCTGGAAGAACAGGATGAAGGAGGCGCCGGGCGCCGTCTCCGCGAAGGGCAGCGGCCCGCCGCCCAGATAGCCGAACACCAGCGCCGTGCCGCTGCGCGTGGCGCGCGCCAGCGCCTCCACCGCCTGGCCGATCACCGACAACCCCGCGCGCAGGGCCGGCACATGCAACATCAGCGCCGCGAGGCCGAGCGTGCCGGCCAGCCCGCCCAGCACCACCCGCGGCGAGACGCCGCGCCGGAACCCCCCCGCCGCCCAGGCGAGCAGGCAGAGGCCGCACAGCCCGGCGAGGGACTGGAGCTGGAGGGTGCTCACGCCTCCTCGTCCTCGTCGGGCGCGAGGGCGTCCATGCCCAGCAGCGCGGCGGACTGCTCGCCGGGCATCGCCTCGACGGTCTTGAGCTTGCGCGCGATGGCGCGGGTTCGGCGCTGCGCCTCGCCCAGCGTGTTGCCCACCGTGCCCACCTGCTTCACCACCTTGCCCAGCACCTCGTCCATCTTCCCCATCTCGGCCTTGGTGGCGCTCAGCAGATCGCGCACCGCCTCCGCGTTCCGCGACAGCGCGAGGGTGACATGGCCGAGCTGGATGGTCCGCAGCATGGCCGGCAGCAGCGAGGGCCCGGCGATGAACACCCGCGCCTCGCGCCCCACCTGGTCAATGAGGCCCGGGATGCGCGCCACCTCCGCATAGAGGCCCTCGGTGGGCAGATACATCACCGCGAACTCCGTGGTGGCGGGCGGGTGGATGTATTTCTCGCGGATCTTCTGCGCCTCGGCGCGGATGCGGTTCTCGAGCGCCCGGCGGGCCTGCGCCTCGCCCTCCGCGTCGCCGGCCTCATGCGCGGCGAGCAGGCGCTCGTAGTCCTCGATCGGGAACTTCGCGTCCACCGGCAGGCGCACGGGCGAATCGCCCGGCGCGGGCATGCGGATGGCGAACTCCACGACCTCGTTGCCCCCTTCGCGCAGCTTCACGTTGGTCTCGTAGCTGCCCTCGGGCAGGAAATCGTCGAGCAGCGCCTTCACCTGCGCCTCGCCCCAGCCGCCGCGCGTCTTGACGTTGGAGAAGAGGCGCTTGAGATCCCCGACCTGCGCGGCGACGGACGCCACATTGCCCATCATCGCCTGGATGGCGTTGAACTGGTCGATGACGCGGGTGAAGCTCTCGCTCATCTGCTTCTCGACGGCGGCGCCGAGCTGCTCGTTCACGCTGGCCTGGATGTCGGCGAGGCGCTTGTCGTTCGCCTCGCGCATCTCCTTCAGCTTCGCCTCCACCTCGAGGCGGCTTTCGGTGGCCTTGCGGTCTATCAGGTCGCGCGCGGCGGCCATCTCGGCGGCGATGGCGGCCTTCATGCCCGATTGCCCCTCGGTCAGCGCGGCGCGCACCTGCTCCACCATCAGGTTCATCCGCGCGAGCTTCTCGGCCACCTCGGCGCGCAGCGCCGCGGCGTCCTCCTTCTGCGCCTGTGCGGCGGCGCCCTGCACCTGCATCATCCCGCTGGTGAGGGTGGACATCTCGCGCGCCAGCACCGTCTCGGTGGCCGAGAGAGCGGCCTTCACTTCGCCGCCGAGGGCCGCGATGCGCTCGCCCTGTCGCTCCTGCGCCGCCTGGAGCAGGGGGATGGTCGGATCAGCGCCCGGCTTGCGCGCGAGCAGCACGAACAGCACCGCCAGCAGCAGAACCAGAACCGCGATCAGCAGCACGACATCCAACGCCATCATCCGCCCCCCGGTGCCCTCGCATGGCTTTGCCATGCGAGGATGAGCCAATCCACCAGGATGACGCGCCCGTCATGGGGCCCCCGCGAAGCCGTGCCGGCGCAGGTCAGCCGGCAAGGCTTCGCGGGGATCAATGACGGAAATGCCGCATCCCGGTGAACACCATGGCCAGCCCCGCCGCATCGGCGGCCGCGATCACCTCCGCATCGCGCACCGACCCGCCGGGTTGGATCACCGCCGTCGCGCCCGCCGCCGCGGCGGCCTCCAGGCCGTCGGCGAAGGGGAAGAAGGCGTCGGAGGCGACCACCGAACCCTGCGCCAGCGGCGCGTCCGAACCGGACGCGCGAGCCGCCTCGCCCGATTTCCAGGCGGCGATGCGCGCGGAATCCACCCGGCTCATCTGCCCCGCGCCGATGCCCACCGTCGCACCCCCCTTCGCATAGACGATGGCGTTGGACTTCACATGCTTGCAGACGCGGAAGGCGAAGAGCAGATCGGCCATCTCCTGCGCGGTGGGGGCGCGCTTCGTCACCACCCGCAGCGCCGCCGGCTCGATGCGCCCCGCATCGCGCGACTGCGCGAGGAAGCCGCCGGCGACGCTGCGGACCAGCGTGCCCGGCGCGGCCGGATCGGGCAGCCCGCCGGTCAGCAGCAGGCGCAGGTTCTTCCTGCGCGCGAAGACGGCCAGCGCCGCCTCCTCCGCGTCCGGGGCGATCACCACCTCGGTGAAGATCTCCGCGATGCGCTCCGCGGCCGCGGCGTCGAGCGTCCGGTTCGCGGCGACGATGCCGCCGAAGGCCGAGACGGGGTCGCAGCGCAGCGCCGCCTCCCACGCCGCGGCCAGACTCTCCCCCTCGGCCACGCCGCAGGGGTTCGCGTGCTTGACGATGACGATGGCCGGGCGGTCGAACTCCGCCACGCACTCGAAGGCCGCGTCCGTGTCGTTGAGGTTGTTGTAGCTCAGCTCCTTGCCCTGCACCTGGCGCGCGGTGGCGATGCCGAAGCGGGCCGAGCCGTCGCGGTAGAAGGCGGCGCGCTGGTGCGGGTTCTCGCCGTAGCGCAGCGTCTGCGCGAGCTCCCCGGCCAGGGCGAGGCGCGGAGGGAACTCCTCGCCGGCCTGCGCCGCCAGCCAGGAGGCGATGGCCGCGTCATAGGCCGCGGTGCGGGCATAGGCGCGCTGCGCGAGGCGCCGGCGCAGCGCGAGGCTCGTGCCGCCCGCGGCCTCGATCTCGGCGCGCACCTCCTGGAGCTGCGCGGCTTCGGTCACCACCACCACATGGGCGTGGTTCTTGGCCGCGCTGCGGATCATGGCGGGGCCGCCGATGTCGATGTTCTCGATGCAGTCCTCGAAGCCCGCGCCCTTCGCCGCCGTCGCCTCGAAGGGGTAGAGGTTCACCGCCACGAGGTCGATCGGCGCGATGCCATGCGCGGCCATCTGCGCCAGATGCGCTGCGTCCTCGCGCCGGCCGAGCAGCCCCCCATGCACCTGCGGCACCAGCGTCTTGACGCGCCCGTCCAGGATTTCGGGAAAGCCCGTGTGCTCGCTCACGTCCTTCACCGGGATGCCGGCGGCGCGGATCGCCGCCGCGGTGCCGCCGGTGGAGAGGATCTCCGCGCCGCGTTCGGCGAGGAAGCGCGCGAACTCCACGATCCCCGTCTTGTCCGAGACGGAGAGCAGGGC
>JBKBSR010000425.1:0-2213 GCA_046291055.1 Roseococcus sp. | reverse complement strand
GGGGGCCAGGTCACCTATCGCGACGGCGAGGCGACCGGCGCGCTGCCCGGGCGCCTCGTGCGCAAGGCGGCCTGACGGCCCGGATCAAGGGTGCTGCCGCCGAGCCTCTACGCCGAGACCGCGGCAGCGGCCGCACCGACGCCGCCGCTCGAGGGCGAGCATCGCGCCGATGTCTGCATCGTCGGCGGCGGCTTCACCGGCCTGTCTGCGGCGTTGCATCTCGCCGAGGCGGGCGCGTCGGTGCTGCTGCTCGAAGCCCATGAGCCCGGCTGGGGCGCCTCGGGCCGCAATGGCGGCCAGGTGAATCCGGGCCTCAAGCCGGACCCGGACGAGGTGGAGCGCGATTTCGGCCCCGACCTCGGCGGGCGGATGCTCGCGCTGTCCTACGGCGCACCGGATGCGCTCTTCGCGCTGGTGCGGCGCCACCAGATCGCCTGCGAGGCGCGGCAGGAAGGCACCATCCGCGCCGCCATCGACGCGCGCAGCGCGGCCGCCGCGCGCCGCAGCGCCGAGCAATGCGAGCGCCGCGGCTGGCCGGTGCGCTATGCCTCCGCGGACGAGGTCGCGGCCATGACCGGCACCGCGCGCTATGCCGGGGCGATGGTGGATGCGCGCGGCGGCGACGTGCATCCGCTCTCCTTCGCACGCGGCCTCGCCCGCGCCGCGCTGGCGCAGGGCGCGCGCATCCATGGCGGAAGCCCGGCGCAGCGCATCGTCCGCGACGGCGCCGACTGGCGCGTGACAACGCCGAGCGGCGCGGTGCGCGCCGCGCATGTGGTACTTGCGACCAACGGCTACACGGACGACCTCTGGCCCGGGCTGCGGCGCAGCGTGGTGCCTGTGTTCAGCTCGATCGCGGCGAGCGCGCCGCTGGCCGATGAGATGGCGCGCGCGATCATGCCGCGGCGCGCCTCGCTCTACGAGGCCGGGCGCATCACCGTCTATTGCCGGATGGACCGCGCGAACCGGCTGCTGATCGGCGGTCGCGGCCCGCAACGGCCGATCGGCGACACTGCCCCGATCCGCTATCTCACGGATTATGCGGCACGCCGCTGGCCCGCACTCGCCGGCGTGCGCTGGACGCATGGCTGGAACGGGCAGCTCGCCATGACGCCCGACCACTACCCGCATCTGCACGAGCCCGCGCCGGGCGTCATCGCCGCGCTGGGCTACAATGGCCGCGGCGTGGCCATGGCGACGGCGATGGGCGGACAGATCGCGCGGCGTCTGCTCGGCACGCCGGCCGAGGCGCTCGACATGCCCGTCACCTCGATCCGGCCGATCCCCTTCCACGGCTTCTGGCGCCTCGCCGTGACGGCGAAGCTGTGGGAGGGGCGGATCCGCGACCGGCTCGGCCTCTAGCCCCCGCCGCGCGCTTCCAGCAGCCGCACCAGGGCGGCATCCCGGCGGCGCGCGAGCTCGGCGGTGCTGGCCCCGCCCGTCGCCTCGGCCACGCCCTCGGCCAGCATCGCCTGCACGCGCTCGTCCACGCGCGGATTGCCGAGGTCGTCCCACCACGACGTCACGGCGGGCATCAGGTGGTGCAGGAAATGCGCGATCCCCCCTTCCCCGCCGGCGAGGTGGAAGGTGGTGTGCGGGCCCATCAGCGCCCAGCGCAGGCCCGGGCCCTCGCTGATCGCGGCGTCCACATCGGCGACGCTGGCGACACCTTCGGCCACGAGATGCACCGCCTCCCGCCACAGCGCCGCCTGGAGCCGGTTCGCGAGATGACCCGGGACCTCCTTGCGGATCTCGATCGGGTGCTTGCCGATGGCGCGATAGAACGCCATCGCGGCACGGACCGCTTCAGGGCTGGCCTTCGCGCCGCCCACCACCTCCACCAGCGGGATCAGGTGCGGGGGGTTGAAGGGATGGCCGATCACCACGCGCTCGGGATGGCCACATTGCGCCGAGATCTGCGAGGCGAGCAGGCCGGAGGTCGAGGAGGCGATCACCACATCCGGCGGCAGGGCGGCATCGAGTAGCGCGAGCAGGGCCTGCTTGATCGGCAGGCGCTCGGGCGCGCTCTCCTGCACGAAGTCCGCGCCCGCGACGGCGGCGGCCGGATCCTCGGCGAAGGACAACGCCTCGCGATCGGCATCCTGTCTTCCGCCGAGCCGCATCAGGACCGGCCAGGCGCCTTCGATCATCCGGCGCATCAGCGCGGGCGCCTCCGGCGACGGATCCCAGGCGCGGACCTTGAGGCCGCGGCT
>JBKBSR010000065.1:0-11677 GCA_046291055.1 Roseococcus sp. | reverse complement strand
TCGGCGATTCCTGGCGCCGCCGCTACCACGCGCTGACGCTGCACAACGAGACGCACGTCAACCACCTGCCCTACATGCCCTTCCCGCCCACCTGGCCGGTGTTCATCCCCAAGGACAAGCTTGCCAACTGGTTCGAGAGCTACGCCGAGGCGATGGAACTCAATGTCTGGACCAGCACGGAGCTCGAGCAGGGCCGGCGCAACGCCGAGGACACGGAATGGGAGATCACCCTGCGCCGCGCCGACGGCACGCGCCGCGTGGTGCGGCCGCGCCACCTCGTCATGGCCACCGGCGTCAGCGCCATCCCGGTGATGCCCGATCTGCCGGGGCTCGGGGATTTCGCCGGCACGATCCTGCACTCGGGCGCCTACAGCGAGGGCCATGCCTGGAAGGGCCGGCGCGCGCTGGTGATCGGCACCGGCAACTCCGCCCATGACGTGGCGCAGGACCTGCACGAGAGCGGTTGCGAGGTCACCATGGTCCAGCGCAGCCCCACCCATGTGGTCAGCATCGAGGAGGCGCAGCGCGTCTATTCCATCTACACCGAGGGCCTGCCCACCGAGGCCTGCGACCTCCTGGCCACCGCCGTGCCGCACCCGGTTCTGGTGCGCGGCTACCAGCACGCCACCGCCATCTCCAAGCGCGCCGACGCCGACCTGCACGCGCGGCTCGCGGCGCGCGGCTTCCGCCTCTCCGACGGCATCGAGGGCACGGGCTTCCAGTATCTCTACCTGCAGCGCGGCGGCGGCTACTACTTCAACGTCGGCTGCTCGGACCTGATCGCGGAGGGGAAGATCGGCCTGATCCAGCAGGCGGACATCGCGCGCTTCGAGCCGGGCGGGGCGCGGATGACGGACGGTTCGCTGCGCGCGGCCGATCTGATCGTCTGCGCCACCGGCTACCTGAACATGCAGGAGACGGCGCGCAGGCTGCTGGGCGATGCGGTGGCCGAGCGCATCGGCCCCGTCTGGGGCTTCGGCGAGGACGGGGAGTTGCGCAACATGTGGCGGCCCACCGCGCAGAAGGGGCTGTGGTTCACCGCCGGCGGCCTCGCGCAGGTGCGGATCTACTCGCGCCCCCTCGCGCTCTGCATCGCGGCGCAGGAGATGGGGCTCTGCTAGCGGCATGCGGCGCATCGCCCAGCCCGGCCCGGCCCCCGCGGCGCGCGCCATCGCCCTGCCCTGCGCGGCGCGGCGCATCGCGGTGGAGCTTCCCGCCGGCGCGCGGCTGCTCGATGCGCTCGCCGCGCTGCTGGAGGGCGCGGAGAGCGGCAGCTTCACGCTCCGCGGCGGCGCGCTTCACCCCTTCGGCTATGTGATGCCTGCCGCCTCGCCCGATGCGGCGCATGCCGCCTTCTACAGCGCCCCGCAGCGCCCGCCCGGCGGGGCCGCCTGGGAGCGCGGGGCGGTGACGCTGGGCTGGCGCGACGGCGCGCCCTTCTTCCACTGCCACGGGCTGTGGCGCGAGGCGGGCGGGGCGCGGCGCGGCGGGCATGTGCTGCCGGAGGAGAGCGTCATCGCCGCCCCCATCCGCGCCGAGGGGGTGCTGATCGGCGGCGCGCGCTTCGAGGCGGTGCAGGATGCGGAGACGGGCTTCCGCCTCTTCGAACCGCGCCCCGGCAACCTTGCGCCCGGGGCGGCGAACGCGCTGGCGCTGCGGCTGCGCCCCAACCAGGACGCCACGGAGGCGCTGATCGGCCTCGCACGCGCGGCGGGCTTCGCGCGCGCCGCCCTGCCAGGGGCTGTGGGCAGCCTGATCGGCGCGCGCTTCGCCGATGGCCGCATCACCGAGCCCTTCGCCACCGAGGTGTTCCTCGAGCCGGGCGAGATCGGCGGCGCGCCGCTGCGCGCCGGGCTGGTGGACATGGAGGGCGGGCTGGCCGAGGGCGCGCTGACCCCCGGCGAGAACCCGGTGCTGATGACGCTGGAGGCGGTGCTTCTGGCGGGGTAGCGGCGCGGCGCTGGCGGGCGGGGCTCATACCGGCGGCCGATGTCCTTGACCCATGATCCGGCGGCGCGGCCGCTGGTATGGGGGTGTTTCGGCACGCCGCCGCCCGCCAACCCGGCGCGCGACAGGGGCGACATGCCATGCCGACCGCATCAGGCGCGGATCACGGTGCGGATGGCGAAGCTCGACTGGATGCGAGCGACACCGGGCATGCGCGAGAGCGCCTCCTTGTGGATGCGCTCGTAATCGGCCGCGTCGCGCGCCTCGACGCGCAGCAGATAGTCGGCGAGGCCAGTCATCAGGTGGCATTCGCGCACCTCGGGGCATTTGCGCACGGCCTCCTCGAAGCGGCGCAGATGCTCGTCCGTCTGGCGTTCGAGGGTGATCTGCACGATCACCACCACCCCCTCGCGCGGCGGGGCCTCGTCCAGCACCACGGTGTAGCCGCGGATGGCGCCGCTGCGCTCGAGCAGGCGCAGCCGGCGCAGGCAGGCCGAGGGCGAGAGCCCCACCGCCGCGGCGAGCGCCGCGTTGGGCATCCGCGCGTTGTGGCGGAGCTGGCGCAGAATGGCGCGGTCCTTCTCGTCCATGCGTGGAATCTCCGAAATATTCGTTGATTCTGCGACGAAAGCGGCTGCGCACGCCAGATCTGCGCCACTCGGGCCGGATCTGCGCCCCCCGCCCCGCTATCCTCGCCTCGGCGATCGGATGGCGGAGGCGGCGATGCGGGTTCTCGTTCTCGGCGCGGGCGTGGTGGGCGTGACCAGCGCCTGGTATCTGGCGCGCGCCGGCCATGAGGTGACGGTGCTGGACCGCCAGCCCGGCCCGGGGCTGGAGACGAGCTTCGCCAATGCGGGCCAGGTCTCGCCCGGCTATTCCGCGCCCTGGGCGGCGCCGGGCATGCCCATCAAGGCGCTGAAGTGGCTGATGATGCGCCACCGCCCCCTGGTGCTGTGGCCGAGCCTCGACCACGGGCTCTACGGCTGGCTCGCGCGGATGCTCGCCAACTGCACCGAGGAGGCCTATCGCCGCAACAAGGCGCGCATGGTCCGCCTCGCGGAGTATTCGCGCGACTGCCTGCGCGCGCTGCGCGGCGAGACGGGCCTCGACTACGACGCGCGCAGCCGCGGCACGCTGCAGCTCTTCCGCACGCAGAAGCAGCTCGACTCCGTGGGCGCCGACACGCGCGTGCTCGACGCCTTCGCCGTGCCCTACGAGCTGCTGGACAGGGCGGGCTGCGCGGCGGCGGAGCCCGCGCTGGCCGCCGTCGCCGGCAAATACGTCGGCGGGCTGCGCCTGCCGGGCGACGAGACGGGCGACGCCCACCTGTTCACGCAGCGCCTGGCGGCGCTGGCCGCCGCCCGCGGCGTGCGCTTCCGCTATGGCGAGGCCATCGAGGCCATCGAGGCCGAGGCCGGCGCGGTCACGGGCGTGCGCACCCGCGCGGGGCGCGTCACGGCCGATGCCTATGTGGTGGCGCTGGGCAGCTACGCGCCGGCGCTGCTGCGCCCGCTCGGCGTCGCGCTGCCGGTCTATCCGGTGAAGGGCTATTCGCTGACCCTGCCGGTGACCGACCCCGCCATGGCCCCCGTCTCGACCGTGATGGACGAGACCTACAAGGTGGCCATCACCCGGCTGGGCGAGCGCATCCGCGTGGGCGGCACGGCCGAGCTCGCGGGCTTCTCGCTGCGGCTGCGCGCGGCGCGGCGCGCCACCCTGGCCCATTCGGTGGGCGATCTCTTCCCGCGCGGGGGGGACCTGGCCCGCGCGAGCTTCTGGACCGGGCTGCGCCCCATGACGCCGGACGGCACGCCGGTGGTGGGCGGCACGCGCCTTCGCAAGCTGTTCCTCAACACGGGCCACGGCACGCTGGGCTGGACCATGGCCTGCGGCAGCGGGCGGCTGATCGCGGACATCGTCAGCGGGCGCGCGCCCGAGATCGCGCATGAGGATCTCGCGCTCGCGCGCTACGCGGCGGCGTGAACCGGCGGCGTGACCAAGGGGGCTGGCTGGGGGACCTGGATTCGAACCAAGGCTGCCCGGGTCAGAGCCGGGAGTTCTACCGCTAAACTATCCCCCAAGCGGCGCGGGCGGCGTCATAGCAAAGGGCGCGGCGCCTGCCAACCCGGTTTGCGCTTGCGCCGCGCCGGGCGCTTCACGATGATGACATGAAACCCATGCCCAGGCCGCACCCCCCATGCGCCCCTCCCTCGCCACCTCCGCGCCGCCGCGCGGGCTGCCGCCGCGCACCGCCCCGCCGGGGCCGCTCTTCGCCGCGCTCGATCTCGGCACCAACAACTGCCGGCTGCTGATCGGCGCGCCGAGTCGCGCCGGCATCCGCGTCGTCGAGAGCTTCTCGCGCGTGGTGCGGCTGGGCGAGGGGCTGGCCGCCAGCGGCACGCTGTCCGAGGCGGCGATGGAGCGCACCCTGGCCGCGCTGGCCGCCTGCGCCGACCGGCTGCAGCGCCGGCCGGTTCGGCGCTTCGCCGCCGTGGCCACCGAGGCCTGCCGGCGCGCCGCCAATGGCCCCGCCTTCCTCGCCCGCGCCGAGGCCGAGACCGGGCTGCGCCCGCGCATCATCACTGCGCGGGAGGAGGCGGAGCTCGCCATGGAGAGCTGCGCGCCCCTGCTCGCGCCCGAGGACCGGCGGGCCATCCTCTTCGACATCGGCGGCGGCTCCACCGAGATCGCCTGGGTGCGCGCCGGCGCACGGCCCGAGCTGATCGGCTACCTCTCCCTGCCCTGCGGCGTGGTGACGCTGGCCGAAGGCGAGGACTGCTTCTCGCCCCAGGGCTTCGCGGCGGTGGTGGAGGCGCTGACCGAGCGGCTGGCCGCCTTCGACCGGCTGCACTGCATCGGCCAGGAAATCCGGCGCGGCGGGGTGCGGCTGATCGGCACCTCCGGCACGGTGACGACGCTGGCCGGCGTGGTGCTGAAACTGCCCCGCTACAACCGCGCCCTGGTGGATGGCCGGCGCATCCCGGCCGAGGCCGCCGACGACGCGCTGGCCGAGCTCTTCGCGCTGGGCCGGCGCGGGCTGATGGCGCATCCCTGCGTCGGCCCCGAACGCGCGGACTATGTGCTGCCGGGCTGCGCGGTCTATGCCGCCATCCGCCGCCTCTGGCCGGTGGAGGAGGTGACGGTGGCCGATCGCGGCCTGCGCGAGGGGATGCTGATGCGTCTCATGCGCGGCGAACAGCGCGGCGCCGCGGGCCGGGGCTGACGCGCGGCGCGCGCGCGCCTACACCCGCGCCATGCCTCCCGGCCCCCGCAACACCCGCAGCAGCCTGCGCAGCGCGCGCGGGCGCAGCACCGCCTCGCAGCGCTGGCTCTCGCGCCAGCTCAACGACCCCTATGTGAAGGCGGCGAAGGCGGCGGGCTGGCGTTCGCGCGCCGCCTTCAAGCTGATCGAGCTGGACGACCGCTTCCGCCTCATCACCCCCGGCTGCCGGGTGCTGGATCTCGGCGCGGCGCCGGGGGGCTGGACCCAGGTGGCCCTGCACCGCGGCGGGCCGGGCGCGCGGGTCGTGGGCCTCGACCTGCTGGAGATGGAGCCCATCCCGGGCGCCATCCTCCTGCGCGGCGACTTCCAGGAGGAGGCGGCCGAACAGGCGGTGCGCGCCGCCCTCGACGGCCCCGCGGACCTCGTGCTCTCCGACATGGCGCCCAACACCACCGGCCACGCCGCGACCGACCATCTGCGGATCATGGCGCTGGCCGAACTCGCGCTCGACCTCGCGGTGAAGGTGCTCAAGCCCGGCGGCGCCTTCGTCGCCAAGCTGTTCCAGGGCGGGGCGGAGCGCGCGATGCTCGCGCGGCTGCGCCGGCACTTCGCCCAGGTGCGCCATGCCAAGCCGCCCGCCTCGCGCAAGGAATCGGCCGAGACCTATGTGGTCGCCACGGGGTTCCGTCCCTGATCGGTCATGGCCCGCGCGCTTGCGGCGCGGGGGGGCGGGGGTTAAGGAAGCGCGCCAAGGTCGCGCGTGACCGCCCGAAAGGCCCCGCCCATGGCAGACTCCCCCCTCCCCGTCCCCTCGCCCGGGCCCATCGCCATCGCCGAGGCCTACGCCTTCGACGACGTGCTGCTGCTGCCGGCCTATTCCCAGGTGCTGCCCGGCCAGACCGACACGCGCACGCGGCTGACGCGCGAGATCGGGCTGAACATCCCCCTCGTCTCGGCGGCCATGGACACGGTGACCGAGGCGCCCATGGCCATCGCGATGGCCCAGCGGGGCGGGATCGGCGTGATCCACAAGAACCTCTCGCCCGAGGAGCAGGCCGAGCAGGTGCGCCAGGTCAAGCGCTTCGAGAGCGGGATGGTGGTGAACCCCGTCATGGTCCACCCCGACCAGACCCTGGCGGAGCTGATGGAGCTGAAGGCGCGCCACAAGATCAGCGGCTTTCCGGTGGTGGAGCCCGGCACGGGCCGGCTCGTGGGCATCATCACCAACCGCGACGTGCGCTTCGCCACCGACCCCAAGCAGCGCGTCTATGAGCTGATGACGCGCGAGAACCTGGTGACCGCGCCGCAGGGCGTGACCGCCGAGCAGGCGCGGGCGCTGCTGCACAAGCGGCGGATCGAGAAGCTGCTGGTGGTGGACGAGCAGAATCGCTGCGTCGGCCTGATCACCGTGAAGGACATGGACAAGGCCGAGGCGCACCCCTCGGCCGTGAAGGACGCGCTGGGCCGGCTGCGGGTGGCCGCGGCCACGGGGGTGGGCGAGGACGGGTTCCGCCGGGCCGAGCTGCTGGTGGGCGCCGAGGCCGATGTGGTGGTGGTGGACACCGCCCACGGCCACTCCGCCGGGGTTCTGCGGGCGATCGAGCGGATCAAGCGGCTGTCCAACGGCGTGCAGGTGGTGGCGGGCAATGTGGCGACCCCCGAGGGGGCGCTGGCGCTGATCGAGGCCGGGGCGGATGCGGTGAAGATCGGCATCGGCCCCGGCTCGATCTGCACGACGCGCATCGTCGCCGGGGTGGGGGTGCCGCAGCTCACGGCCGTGCTGGAATGCGCCGCGGCGGCGAGGGAGCACGGGGTGCCCGCGATCGCCGATGGGGGCATCCGCAACTCGGGCGACATCGCGAAGGCGCTGGCCGCCGGCGCCGAATGCGTGATGATGGGAAGCCTGTTCGCAGGAACGGACGAAGCTCCTGGGGAAGTGTTCCTGTATCAGGGCCGTAGCTACAAGTCCTACCGCGGGATGGGAAGCCTAGGAGCGATGGCCCGCGGCTCGGCCGACCGCTACTTCCAGGCCGAGGTGCAGGACCAGATGAAGCTGGTGCCCGAGGGCGTGGAGGGCCGCGTGGGCTACAAGGGACCGGTGGGGAACGTGATCCACCAGCTCGTCGGCGGCCTGCGCGCCGCGATGGGCTACACGGGCTCGGCCACCATCGCGGAGCTGCAGAAGAACGCGCGCTTCCGCCGCATCACCAATGCCGGGCTGCGCGAGAGCCATGTGCACGACGTGGCGGTGACGCGCGAGGCGCCGAACTACCGCCACGACGGCTGAGCGGGGCGCGCGGCGCGGCGCAGGGAAGGCCGTCCCATCGGCACAAGCCGGGCGCGGCGGAGGACGGGCCACCGCCGGTTGCATCCGGAATCGCAGGTTCCCGCCGCGAGGCTGTGGCCCAGGGGCGCGCCTAGAGCAGCGGGGGCTCGGGCAGGCGCAGGAAATGGGCGGCCGCGGTGGCGCGGCCGAGCATGGCGCGCAGCGCCGGGTCCTGCTCCGCCGCGCCGCCGGTGATCACCTCCATCGGCACGAAGAACTCGTGCGCCTGGGGGGTCTGGGTGGAGGCGAAGGTCTCGTAGTGCGCCTCCCTCAGCGCGAAGAGCACCCGCGCATCGCGCACCGGCAGCACGAGGTCGTGCCGCGGCTCGGAGGTGAGGCAGCGCAGCAAGCGCCAGCGCGGGATGCGGCTGCCCTCCGAGGCGGGCTGGTTCAGCCACTCGAGCGGGCAGACCGCGAGCAGCGAGCCGGTGGAGGGCGCGAAGCGCGAGCGCTTGTCGAGCAGGTTCTGGTAGGTGCTGCACGCCTCGATGCAGAGGATGTCCACGTAGAGGTCGTCGGGCCTCGGGCTGAAATGAAGGTAGAGGCCATCGGGCAGGGTCCGCAGCCGCTGGCTGCCGGGCACCTTGAGATAGGGCTGCACGATGGGGCCCGGTTGGGGCCGCGCCTTGAGCCAGGTGCCGGGCTGCTTGACGGAGGGCTCGATGCCCGGCGGGCGCTGCGGCCAGACGCTCAGGCATTCCCGGACACGACGGTCCAGCTCGAGGTGCGAGGATTTGCGCGCGACTGCAACCAAGGATGCGCCTCCATATCCGATTCACCACCGGAGATTGCACGTAGCCAAAGATTTCTATCCTTCGCAAGCTGGAAAATGGTCTCCAAGGCAAGAATTCCTTAGGATTCAATCATGTCAAAGAATAGGAATCTATAGATTCCTAGGCTTTTCAACGTGGCGGCGGGCGGGCGGCGGCCAGCGGGCCCGGTCCATCCGCCTCGAAGCCAGCGCCGCCCGCCCTCATGCCTGCGGCCGCCGTTTCTGACTCGCGAGACGGCGGCGCGGCCCCAGGAATGCCGGTGTTCCGGCGCGCAGCCGCGGCGCCGGGCCCCGACGCGCCTTGCCCCTTCGGTGGCGCCACCCCTGCGCGCGATACAGGTGGCTTGGCATGCCGCCCGCCCTCAGGCGGCGGCCGCGTCCTGGATCAGGAAGCTCACGCCCGGCGCGTCGTTCCAGCGCTCGGCCTTCAGCGTGCCGCACAGGTGCAAGGGCCGGCCGGGCGAGAGCAGCGCCGCCTCCAGCGGCGTCTCCCGCACGCGGAAGCACAGGCCCTTGATGCGCCCGCCCTCCTCGCCTTCCAGGAAGGCGCGCAGCGTCGCTCCGCCTTTGCCCACCAGCCCCGCCTTCACCACCCGCACCCGCGTCAGCGCCAGCAGCGGCTCCTCATGGCCCGCGCCATAGGGGCCGAGCCGCGCCAGGGTCTCGGCCGCCTCGGGCGTGGCGCCGCGCGCGCTCAGCGCGCCGTCCAGCCACATCTCCGGCGCATCGGGCAGCGCCGCCGCCGCCGCCAGCCGCTCGTCCAGATGCGCGTGCAGGGCGGAGAGCGCGCCCTGCTCGGCGGTGAAGCCCGCCGCCATGGCGTGCCCGCCCCCCGCCTTGAGCAGGCCCCGCTGCCGCGCCGCGATCACCGCCGCCCCGAGGTCGAGCCCCGGCACCGACCGGCCCGAGCCCTTGGCCAGCCCCTCCGACACCCCGGCCACGCAGGCCGGGCGGTTGAACCGCTCGCGCAGCCGCCCGGCCACGATGCCCACCACCCCCGGGTGCCAGCCCTCGCCGGCCACCAGCAGCACGGCATGGCCCGCGGCGCGCTGCGCCTCCGCCTGGGCCATGGCCGCGGCCAGCACCGCGGCCTCCACCTCCTGGCGCTGGCGGTTCACGGCGTCGAGCCGTTCGGCGATGGCGCGGGCCGCGATGGGATCCTCCTCCACCAGCAGCCGCAGGCCGAGGTCCGGCGCGCTGATGCGCCCGCCCGCATTGATGCGCGGCCCCAGCAGGAAGCCCAGCGTGTGCGCCGAGGGCGCCTCGCGCGCCCCGGCCACATCCAGCAGCGCCGCGAGCCCCGGCCGCGTCCGCCCGGCCAGCACCCGCAGTCCCTGCGCCACGAAGGCGCGGTTGACGCCGAGCAGCGGCACCACGTCGCAGACCGTGGCCAGCGCCACCAGATCGAGCGCCGCACGCAGGTCGGGCTCGGGTCGGGCGGCGAAGAAGCCGCGCCGGCGCAGCTCCCGCTGCATCGCCACCGCGGCCAGGAAGGCCACCCCCGCGGCGCAGAGCTGCCACAGCCCGGATCGGTCGTCCAGCCGGTTCGGATTCACCGCGGCGCGCACGCGCGGCGGCGGGCCCTCGGCCAGGTGGTGGTCCAGCACCACCACATCGGCGCGCCCGTCCGCCCCGGCCAGCGCCTCGTGCGCGGCGATGCCGCAATCCACGCAGACCACGAGCGTATGGCCTGTCGCCACCAGCCGCTCGATGGCCGGCGCGTTGGGGCCGTAGCCCTCGGCGATGCGGTCGGGCACATAGGGCGTCACCGCGCAGCCCAGCGCCCGCAGCGCCTGCGTCAGCAGCGCGCCCGAGCAGGCGCCGTCCACGTCGTAATCGGCGAAGACGGCCACCTTCTCGCCCCGCTCGGCCGCGTCCGCAAGGCGCGCGGCGGCCGCGTCCATGTCGGTCAGCACCGAGGGGTCGGGCAGCAGGGCGCGCAGCGTGGGGGCGAGGAAATCCTCGGCCGCCTCCACGCCGATGCCGCGCGCGGCCATGATCCGCCCCGCGAGTTCGGGCAGGCCGAGCCGCTGCGACAGCGCGGCGCCGAGCCGCGCATCCGTGGGCCGCCAGAGCCAGCGGCGCCCCGTCAGGCTGCGCTCGACGCCGAGCGCCGTCTCCATCAGAGGATGGGCTTCACGCGGAAATTGTGGTGCCCCTCGACGTAGCGCACCGTGCCGGACTTGCTGCGCATGACGATGGAGTGCGTCACCGCCCCGCCCGGGATGAGCCGCACGCCCCGCAGCAGCGGCCCGGTGGTGACGCCGGTGGCGGCGAACATCACCTCGCCCGAGGCCATCTCCTCCATGGCGTATTTGCGGTGCGGATCCGCGAGGCCCATCTCGCGCGCGCGCGCCACCTGGCCCTCGTCCTCGAAGATCAGCCTGCCCTGCATCTGCCCGCCGATGCAGCGCAGGGCGGCGGCGGCCAGCACCCCCTCGGGCGCGCCGCCCCAGCCGAGATACATGTCCACGCCCGTCTCCGGCTGGGCCACCGCCAGCACCCCGAACACGTCGCCGTCCGGGATGAGCATGAGCCGCGCCCCGGCGGCGCGGCAGGCGCGGATGATCTCCTTGTGGCGGTCCCGGTCGAGCACGCAGACGGTGAGCTCGCCCACCTCGCAGCCCTTGGCGGCGGCCAGCGCGCGCAGGTTCTCGCCCGGCTCGCGATCCAGATCCACCACGCCCGGCGGCAGGCCGGGGCCGACGGCGATCTTGTCCATGTACACGTCGGGGGCGTGCAGGAAGCCCCCGCGCGGCGCGAGCGCCACCACCGACATGGCGTTGGGCCCGCCCTTGGCGGTCAGCGAGGTGCCCTCCAGCGGGTCCACCGCGATGTCGGCGCGCATGCCGCCGCCCGATTTCGCGTAGAGCCCCACCTTCTCGCCGATGTAGAGCATCGGCGCCTCGTCCATCTCGCCCTCGCCGATCACCACCGTGCCGTCGATGGCCACGCTGTCGAAGGCGCGGCGCATCGCCTCCACCGCCGCGCCGTCGGCGGCGTTCTTGTCGCCCTTGCCGACCCAGCGGCTGGCCGAGAGGGCCGCGGCCTCGGTCACGCGCACGAGTTCCAGCGCCAGGTTGCGGTCCACCTGCGCCTGGCGGGCTTCGGTCTCGCTCATCGCATCCTCCCTCGGGCTCGCGCGCTCAGCGGCGCAGCAGCAGATCGCCCGTGACGTGGAAGGTCACGGGAATGTCCTCGGCGGCGGCCACCGGCGGCGGCACGGCCCCGGCGGCGCGGGCGGGCTGCGGGGCGGCCATGGCGAAGGGGCGGGCCTCGGGCGCGGCGTCCACGCTGAGATGGGTCAACGCCGCCACGCGCAGGCCGAGCTCGCGCGCCACCACCTCCGCGCGCTCGCGCAGGGCGCGGATCGCTTCGCGCATCGCCGCGTCCCGCGCGGCGCGCGCCG
>JBKBSR010000424.1:0-2219 GCA_046291055.1 Roseococcus sp. | reverse complement strand
CTCCGCCCAGGGAGCCCTACCCCCCCCCCCTTTTCGTGCCTGTGGACAAGACCGGCGTCGTTGTGCCACCCCTCCCCCGGCGGCGTGCGCGCCAGCGGGCCGATGGGCGCCTCGGGAAAGCCCGCGCGGGCCAGCGCCTCGGCCAGCAGCCCCCGCTTCCAGGCGGCATAGGGCGCATCGGCCCAGTGCTGCAGCGCGCAGGCGCCGCAGGCGCCGAAATGCGGGCAGGGGGGGGTGACGCGCTCGGGCGAGGCCTCGATCACCCGGATCAGCCCGGCCCGCGGTGCGGCGCCATCCGTCTCGACGCGCTCGCCGGGCAGGGCGAGGGGCACGAAGCGGCCGTCCTCGGCCACTCCGTCGCCGGCGCCGCCGAGGCGGAGGATGCGCAGCACCGTCACGGCGGCAGATCGGTGCGCGCGAGCGCGGCCTCGGCGAGGAAGCAGAGCAGGCCGAGCCCGAGCAGCCCCATCGCGCCGAGCGTCAGCGCGGTGACGAGCGGGCCGAGCGGCCAGTCCTGCAGCGTGCCCAGGAAGGCCACCGCCACCAGCGCGCAGACCATAATGCTGGCCAGGATGCAGGCCTGCATGGCGAACAGCGCGAGCCGGGCGCGCAGGCGCAGATGCGCGAGCCGCCCGGCCTCGTGGCGTTCCGCGTGCTCGGCGTGCAGCCGGTCCACCACGCGGTTGCGCCGCTGCGAGAGCACGTTGAGCAGGGCGCCCACCCCGGCGAGGAGGAAGGCCGGCGTCACCGCCGCCGCCACCGCGCGCTGGACCTCCGCGACGGAGGCGGGCTCCACCGCTCAGCCCCCGAAGGCGTTGAGCCCCGTGATGGCGCGGCCGAGGATGAGGGCGTGCACGTCATGCGTGCCCTCGTAGGTGTTCACCGTCTCGAGGTTCATCACGTGGCGGATCACGTGATACTCGTCCACGATGCCGTTGCCGCCGTGCATGTCGCGGCTCATCCGCGCGATGTCGAGCGCCTTGCCGCAGTTGTTGCGCTTGATGAGGCTGATCATCTCCGGCGCGGCCTTGCCGTCGTCGAACAGCCTCCCCACGCGCAGCGCGGCCTGCAGGCCGAGCGCGATCTCGGTCTCCATGTCGGCGAGCTTCTTCTGGATGAGCTGGGTCTGCGCCAGCGGCCGGCCGAACATCTTGCGGTTCAGCGTGTAGTCGCGCGCCGCGGCCATGCAGAACTCGGCCGCGCCCAGCACGCCCCAGGCGATGCCGTAGCGCGCGCGGTTGAGGCAGGAGAAGGGGGCCGCGAAGGACCGCGCGCCGGGCAGGCGGTTCTCCTCGGGGACGAAGACCTCGTCCATCATGATCATGCCGGTGACGGAGGCGCGCAGCGAGAACTTGCCCTCGATCTTCGGCGTCGTCAGGCCCTTCATGCCCCGCTCGAGCAGGAAGCCGCCGAGCGTGCCCTCATCGTCCTTCGCCCAGACGAGACACACATCGGCGATGGGCGAGTTGGTGATCCAGGTCTTGGAGCCGGAGAGGAGCCAACCCCCCTCCACGCGCTTCGCGCGGGTGCGCATGGAGGAGGGGTCGGAGCCCGCGTCCGGCTCGGTCAGGCCGAAGCAGCCCACCCATTCGCCGGTGCGCAAGCGCGGCAGGAACTTCTGCTTCTGCGCCTCGCTGCCATAGGCGTGGATGGGGAACATCACGAGCGAGGACTGCACGGAGAAGGCGCTGCGGTAGCCGGAATCCACCCGCTCCACCTCGCGCGCCATCAGCCCGTAGGCGACGTAGCTCACGCCCGCGCAGCCGTAGCCCTCCAGCGTGGCGCCGAGGAAGCCCTGCTCGCCGAAGGCGTTCATGATGGAGCGGTCGAAGCTTTCCGTGCGGTTCGCCATCAGCACGCCGGGCATCAGGCGCTCCTGGCAGAAGGCGCGCGCGGCGTCGCGGATCATCCGCTCCTCCTCGGTGAGCTGCTCCTCGAGCAGCAGCGCGTCCTCCCAGGAGAAGGGGGCGAGCTTGGCTTTTCCGGGCGGCGTGACGACGTTCATGCGGACCTCCTCGACCCGCCGCGCGGCCTGGCGCGGCGACCTGTCACCAATCTATCGCGCGGGGAGGGATCAGGCAGCCTCGCCCGCGGGTTCCGGCGCGGCCTCGGCGGGGGCGGCGGGTTCGGCCGCCGCGCGGCGCGGGCGCGGGATGGGAATCAGCATGAAGGCGGGGATGCTGTCGCCGAAGCCGCGCACGGGCGCGCCGAGATCCTCG
>JBKBSR010000423.1:0-2221 GCA_046291055.1 Roseococcus sp. | reverse complement strand
TGGGCAGGGCGAGGCGCGGCAGAAGCGGCCGCGAATCGGGCCGGCCCATGATGGCCGTCTGCTGGCGCAGGAAGGCCTCCGCGCCCACGCGCTCGGCCATCGCCATCACCTCCTCGGCCAGCACCCCCTTCTGGTGGTCGGGGTGCAGCAGCAGCGGCAGCAGCCGCGGCGTCACGCCGCGGAACTGGCCCTGGCGGCTGAGCGCGAGCAGCGCCTGGCGGCGCTCTGTCTGCTCGGGCGCATCGGCGCGGGCGGAGGTGTCGAGCAGGGCGAGATGCGTGATCCGCGCCGGCGCGCGGCGCATGATCTCGAGCGCCACATAGCCGCCCATGGACAGCCCCGCCAGCGCGAAGCGGGGCACATCCTCCATCACCGCCAGCGCATCGCCCGCCATGCCGGCGATCGAGTCCCGCTGCGTGAGGTCCGCCACGCGCGGGGCGGCCAG
Organism: Roseococcus sp.; assembly: GCA_046291055.1. Lineage (GTDB taxonomy): Bacteria > Pseudomonadota > Alphaproteobacteria > Acetobacterales > Acetobacteraceae > Roseococcus. The sequence goes on along the minus strand of JBKBSR010000423.1, from coordinate 1,776 downwards.
GCCGGCCAGCGGGGGCAGCACGTCGCGCCACAGCCGCGCGTCGCACAGCAGCCCGGGCAGGAGGAGAAGGGGATGAGCCATGCGCGCCGGATAAATCCGCCCCGCGCGCGCGTCCATCCGCCGCTTTGCGGTTGCGTTCCGCGCACGGCCGGCGCATATGCGCAGCGTTGCAGCAGGGCGGGGGATCCGCCCGGGCCGGCGCGCGCCCCCACGGCTCTCGAAGCGGGCGCGGCGCGGCTCATGTGGCGCGAACCCCATGGGCGCCCCCGGGCGCCCGAGACGACCGGCGCAGGAACACGACGCCTTGACCGACACGCCCGCGGCCCCTCTGGCCGCCGAGACGCAGAAGCCCGACAGCTCCGCCACGGACTCGCCGCCCCAGGGCGCAGCGACCGCGCCGGCAGAGGCCGCACCGCCCGCCGCGATCGAGGTCGCGGCGGAGGCGCCGCAGGCCCCCGAGGGCGACGCCGGCGGAGGCAGAGAGGGCGAGGCCGCCGACAGCGACGCCTCCATCCCCGAGCCGGCCGCCCCCGAGCCCCCGCGCGCCGTCTTCGCCGATCTCGGCCTCTCGGAGCCCATCCTCCGCGCGGTGGAGGAGGCCGGCTACCGCCACCCCACCCCCATCCAGGAACAGGCCATCCCCATCGTGCTGATGGGCCGCGACGTGCTGGGCTGCGCGCAGACCGGCACGGGCAAGACCGCCAGCTTCACCTTGCCGATGATGGATATCCTCGCCGGCTCGCGCGCCAAGGCGCGCATGCCGCGCAGCCTGATCCTGGAGCCGACGCGCGAGCTGGCGCTGCAGGTGGCCGAGCAGTTCGTGAAGTACGGCAAGTATCTCTCGCTCACCCACGCGCTGCTGATCGGCGGCGAGAGCATGGACGAGCAGAAGGCCGTGCTGGAAAAGGGCGTGGACGTGCTGATCGCCACGCCCGGCCGCCTGCTCGATCTGTTCGAGCGCGGCCGCATCCTGCTGGCCGACTGCAAGGTGCTGGTGATCGACGAGGCGGACCGGATGCTGGACATGGGGTTCATCCCCGATGTCGAGCGCATCGTCTCGCTGCTGCCGCGGATGCGCCAGACGCTGTTCTTCTCGGCGACCATGGCGCCCGAAATCCGCAAGCTGGCGGACGCCTTCCTGCAGAACCCGAAGGAGATCACCGTCAGCCGCCCCGCCACCGTGGCCACGACGATCACCACCGGGCTGCTCTACGTGCAGGAGCGCGACAAGCGCGAGGCGCTGCGCCGGCTGATCCGGCGCGAGCAGGTGCAGAACGCGCTGATCTTCTGCAACCGCAAGCGCGACGTGGACATCCTCTACAAGAGCCTCAAGCGGCACGGCTTCTCGGTCGGCGCCCTGCACGGGGACATGGACCAGTCCGCCCGCTTCGCGACGCTCAACGCCTTCAAGGCGAACGAGATCCAGCTCCTCGTCTGTTCCGACGTGGCGGCGCGGGGCCTGGACATCGGCGGGCTCAGCCACGTCTTCAACTTCGACATCCCCTTCCACTCCGAGGACTACGTGCACCGCATCGGCCGCACCGGCCGCGCGGGGCGCGAGGGGCACGCCTACAGCATCGCCACCGCCGATGACGCGAAACTCGTCGCCGCCATCGAGAAGCTGACGGGCAAGCCCATCCCGCGCATCACCCTCGACGGGCTGGACCCGGTGAGCGAACAGGACATCGCCGAGGCCGCCACCCGCAAGCGCACGCGCGGCGGCGCCAAGCCGGCGGGGCGGGACGGCGAGGAACGCGGGCGCGGAGCGCGCGAGAG
>JBKBSR010000422.1:357-2233 GCA_046291055.1 Roseococcus sp. | reverse complement strand
ATCGCAATGCCGCCCGTATCGCGCGCAGGGTTGGTGTGGCGGCTGCGCGCCAAAACAAGGGCATACCAGCGGCCGCGCCGCTTTCGCACGGGTCAGAAACAGCGGCCGCTGGTATGAGACGGGCGGCATCGCAATGCCGCCCGCCTCGCGCGCGGGGTTGGCGAGGCGGCGGCGCGCCAGGGCAGAGGCATGCCGGCGGCCGCGCCGATTGACGCCCCCGGTGGCCCTCCTCATGGTGCGGCCCTTTTCCGGAACCGCCCGTGACCGACATCGGCGCCGCCACCGCCCTGGCCATGCAGATGATCCTCTCCGCCGATGCGGCGGTGATGGAGATCGTCCTGCTGTCCCTGCGGGTCAGCCTGTCGGCGCTGGTCATCGGCGCCTGCATCGGCTTGCCGCTGGGCGCGCTGCTGGCGGTGGCGCGCTTTCCGGGGCGTCAGGGCGTGATCGTGGCGCTGAACGCGCTGATGGGGCTGCCGCCGGTCGTCGCCGGGCTCTTGATCTATCTGCTGCTCTCGCGCTCCGGCCCGCTGGGCGGGTTCGGGCTGCTGTTCACGCCCGAGGCGATGATCATCGCGCAGGCGGTGCTCATCACGCCCATCCTGGCCGCCCTCTCCCGCGAGGTGCTGCAGGCTCTGTGGGAGGAATACGCCGAGCAGCTCGCGAGCTTCGGCGCCGGCCCCTTCCGCGCGGCGCCGACGCTGCTGTGGGACGGGCGCTTCGGGCTGCTGACGGTGCTGCTGGCGGGCTTCGGCCGCGCCGCGGCGGAGGTCGGCGCCGTCATGATCGTGGGGGGCAACATCGAGGGCTTCACGCGGGTGATGACCACGGCCATCGCGCTCGAGACCAGCGCGGGGAACCTGCCGCTCGCGCTCGCGCTCGGCCTGGTGCTGATGGCGATCGTGCTGGCGGTGAACGCGCTGGCGCAGTGGCTGCGCGGCCTTGCGATGCGCTGGGGCCGGTGACGATGCGGCGATCCGCCCCGCGACGCCCTGCCGGGCCGCGCCGGCCGGTGGCGCGGCGGTGAGGGCCGAGCCTTCCATCCTGCCGATGACCGCGGAGAATCTGGGCTACCGGGTCGGCTCCGTGGAGGCGCTGTCGGCGGTGTCGCTGCGCATCGCGGCCGGGCCGCCCAGCGTCATCATCGGGCCGAACGGCGCGGGGAAGTCCCTGCTGCTGCGCCTTCTGCACGGGCTGCTGCGCCCGAGCGAGGGGTGCGTGACCTTCAGCGCCGCGGACGCCGCCCGCCGGCAGGCGATGGTGTTCCAGCGCCCGGTGCTGCTGCGCCGGTCGGTGCTGGCGAATGTGGTCTATCCGCTCGCCCTGGCGGGGGCGCCGCGCGCCGGGCGGCTGGCGCGCGCGCGCGCCGCGCTGGAGAGGGTGGGCCTCGCCGCGCTGGCCGACCGCCCGGCGCGCCGGCTCTCGGGCGGCGAGCAGCAGCGCCTCGCGCTCGCGCGCGCCGAGGCGCTGGCGCCCGAGCTGCTCTTCCTCGACGAGCCTTGCGCGAATCTCGATCCCGCCGCGACGCGCGCGGTGGAGGAGATCGTCCGCTCCCTCGCGGCGCGCGGGACCAAGATCGTGATGACGACGCACGACCTCGCCCAGGCGCGCCGCCTCGCGGGGGAGGTCCTGTTCCTGCATCGCGGCCGGCTTCTGGAGCAGACGCCCGCCGCCGTCTTCTTCGCGCGGCCCGCCACCGCCGAGGCCGCCGCCTTCCTGCGCGGGGAGCTGCTGTGGTGAGCGGGGCGCCCGGCCGCCCGGCCATGCCGCGACGCCTGTTCCTCGTCGCAGCGGCGGGCAAACCCCCCCAGCCCAAACGGGGGGAGGAGAAGGTCGTCCCCCCCCCCCCCCCCAAAAACACCAAAAAAGTCAGGCT
>JBKBSR010000422.1:0-347 GCA_046291055.1 Roseococcus sp. | reverse complement strand
CTCTTCGCCGCGCCGGCCGCCTTCGCCCGGCCGGCGCGGGGGGAGGAGCGGTTCGTCACCATCGCCTCCACCACCAGCACCGAGCAGTCCGGCCTGTTTCGCCACCTGCGCCCGCTGCTGCGGCAGGAGACGGGGATCGCGCTGCGCGTGCTGGCCCTTGGCACCGGCCAGGCGCTCGATGTCGGCCGGCGCGGCGATGCGGATGTGGTGTTCGTGCACGACTGCGCGGCGGAGGAACGCTTCGTGGCCGAGGGTTTCGGCGGCCCGCGCCGGCATGTGATGTTCAACGACTTCCTGCTTGCCGGCCCGGAGGCCGACCCCGCGCGCGTCGCGGGCCTCGGCGATGC
>JBKBSR010000421.1:0-2233 GCA_046291055.1 Roseococcus sp. | reverse complement strand
GTGGGTGGGGCGCGCCACGCCGTCGAGCCGCGCCACGACCCCCACCGCGAGGCGAAACGCGCCTTCGCCGAGGAGCTGGCCGGGCGGCTGGAGGCGGCGCTGCGCGCGGGGCGCTGCCAGCGGCTGATCCTGGTCGCTCCGCCGGCCTTCCTGGGCGATCTGCGCGCCGCCCTCTCGCCCGCGGCGAAGCGCGCCCTGCTGGGGACCCTGGACAAGGATCTGACGCGCCATCCGCTGGCCGAGATCCTGCCGCATCTGGAGGAGATCCGCCCGCCGGAGTGATACGGGCGGCCTGACATGCCGCCCGTATCGCACGCAGGGTTGGCGCCACCCGCCGCGGCAAGCCGCGCGGGGCCCGGCGTGGCGGCTGCGCGCCGGAACATGGCCCCACCAGCGGCCGCGCCGCAGCTTCAGGCGTCAGAAACAGCGGCCGCTGGCATGAGGCGCGCGGATGGCGCGGGTCAGCCCCGCGCCACCTCCTCGGCGATGGCCTTGCCCACATCGACCGTGCCGGCATTGCCGCCCATGTCGCGGGTGCGCGGGCCGCCCTCGGCCAGCAGCCGCTCGATCGCGTCGGTGATGGCCTTCGCCGCCTCGCGCTCGCCCAGATGCTCGAGCATCATCGCCCCCGACCAGATCTGCCCGATCGGGTTGCAGATCCACTTGCCCGCGATGTCGGGGGCGGAGCCGTGCACCGGCTCGAACATGGAGGGGAAGCGCTTCTCCGGGTTGATGTTCGCGCTCGCCGCGATGCCGATGGAGCCCGCCACCGCTGGGCCGAGGTCGGAGAGGATGTCGCCGAACAGGTTCGATCCCACCACCACGTCGAACCAGTCCGGGTGCTGCACGAAATGGGCGCAGAGGATGTCGATGTGGAACTGGTCGGTCGCCACGTCGGGATACTGCTTCGCCATCTCGGCGAAGCGCTCGTCCCAGTAGGGCATGGTGAAGGTGATGCCGTTGGACTTGGTGGCGCTGGTCACCTTCTTCCGCGGCCGGGTGCGCGCCAGCTCGAAGGCGTAGCGCAGGATGCGGTCCGTGCCGATGCGGGTGAGGATGCTCTGCTGCGAGACGAACTCGCGCTCTGTGCCCTCGAACATGCGCCCGCCGACGCTGCTGTATTCGCCCTCCGTGTTCTCGCGCACCACGTAGAAGTCGATCTCGTGCGGCTCGCGGTCGGCCAGCGGCGTGCGCGCGCCGGGCAGCAGCTTGCAGGGGCGCAGGTTCACGTACTGGTCGAAGCCGCGGCGGATGGGGATGAGCAGGCCCCAGAGCGAGACGTGGTCGGGCACGCCGGGCCAGCCCACGGCGCCGAGAAAGATCGAGTCGCTCTCCTTCAGCCGCTCCAGCCCGTCCTCGGGCATCATCCGCCCGGTCTTGAGATAGGTGTCGCAGGACCAGTCGTATTCGGTGAGCCTGAGTTCGAAGCCGAAGCGGCGCCCGGCGGCCTCCAGCACGCGCAGCCCCTCGGGCGTGGTCTCTTTGCCGATGCCGTCGCCGGGAATCACGGCGATGCGGTGGGTGCGGGCCATGGGCGTCTCCTTCCTCTCGCGCGGCGCGGATTACGCCCTGGCCCGGCGCCCGGCAATCCGCCGGGCCAGCGCGAGCCCGGCGAGCGCGAGCGCCAGGATGCCCACCCACACCGCCGGGCGCGGCCCGAAGGCGAGGTCGAGATTGGCCCGCGCGATGCGCCCCGCTGGCAGGTTGGTGGCCAGCGCATACCAGAGGAACTCGATCAGCGCTGCGCCCAGCATCGCGCCGAGGCCGAGCGCCAGCAGCGCGCCGAGCCGCCCCTGCCAGGGCGCGGGCAGCGCGCGCCAGCCCAGCAGCCAGAGCAGCAGCCCCGCCAGCAGCACCGCCTGCGAGGCGTCGGACTTGGACTGGATGAAGGCGTGCAGCAGCGCGAGCGGCGCGAGCAGGAAGACCAGCCGGTGCAGCCGCTTCCAGCGCCGGCCGAGGCGCTTCATCCAGCCATCCGTGCTCGTCCAGCCCAGCACCGCGAGGCCGCACAGCACCGCGAAGCCGAGCACGAGATAGACGCGCTGCGCGATCTCGGCGGCCGCGCGCCAGAGCACCCAGTTCTGCTCGGCCAGATAGATGCCGCCATGCAGCAGCGCCCAGCCCAGCGCGCCGAGGCCGATCATCCGCCGCAGCGCGAACAGCCCCGGCCAGCCCAGCACCCTCCCGAGCGGCGTGACCGCCAGCGCCAGCACCAGGAACCGGATGGCCCGGC
>JBKBSR010000420.1:0-2236 GCA_046291055.1 Roseococcus sp. | reverse complement strand
GCACGCGCTTGTAGCGGGGCGTATCCGTCATCGGGCGTTCCGGGGGCTGGCGTTGGGGGGGGCTGGTGCTGCCGGGGGCGACTGTAACAGCGGGGCGGCGCGCGTCCAGCGCACCGCCCCGCCATGCGGTTCCGGTCCGGGGCTCAGACGCCGGCCTGGGCGGCGACCTCGGCGGCGAAGTCCGTCACCTGCTTCTCGATGCCCTCGCCGAGCTGGAAGCGGGCGAAGCCGGTGCACTTCAGCCCCGCCTTCTCCACCACCGCCTTCACCCGGCTCTCGCCGTCATGCACCCAGACCTGCTCGAGCAGCACCACCTCCTCGTAGAACTTGCGGATGCGGCCCTCGACCATCTTCTCGATCACCGCGGGGGGCTTGCCCGAGGCCTGGGCCTGCTCGGTCAGCACCGCGCGCTCGCGCTCCAGCGCCGAGGGCTCGACGGAGGCGATGTCGAGCGCCTGCGGGTTGGTGGCGGCCACATGCATGCCGATCTGCCGGCCGAGCGTCTCGACCACCTGCGCCTCGCCCTCGCCTTCCAGCGCCACCAGCACGCCGATCTTGCCCAGACCCGGCTTCACCGCGTTGTGGACATAGGTGGCGACGGTGCCGTTCTCCACGCGGAACACCTTGGCGCGGCGGATCGTCATGTTCTCGCCGATCGTGGCGATCAGCCGCGTCAGCTCCTCCTGGGTGGAGTGCATGGTGCCCGGGAAGGTCGCGGCCTTGAGCGCCTCGATGTCCTCGCCCACCGAGAGAGCCAGCCCCGCCACCTCCGAGACGAAGCTCTGGAAGGCCTCGTTGCGCGCCACGAAGTCCGTCTCGGCGTTCACCTCGACCATGGCGGCCACCCCGGGGCCGGAGGCGACGCCGATCAGCCCCTCGGCGGCCACGCGGCCGGACTTCTTGGCGGCGGCGGAGAGGCCCTTCTTCCGCAGCCAGTCCACGGCCGCCTCCATGTCGCCGCCGCTCTCGGTCAGCGCCTTCTTGCAGTCCATCATGCCCGCGCCCGTCCTGTCGCGCAGCTCGCGCACCATCGCGGCGGTGATCTCGGCCATGGCCGTGCTCCTCAGCGTGCCAGAGTTCGGAGAGGTTTCGTTCAGGCCTGGGCGGCCGGGAGATCCTCGACGGGCAGCGCCTCCTCGGCCGGCGGCGCGGCGAGCTCGCCGATGTCCGCGCCCGAGGCCTGCAGCTCGGCCGAGATGCCGTCGAAGACCGCCGCCGCCACCAGGTCGCAGTAGAGGTTGATCGCGCGGATCGCGTCGTCGTTGCCGGGGATCGGGTAGGTGACGCCCGAGGGGTCGGCGTTGCTGTCCACCACGGCCACCACCGGGATGCCCAGCGTGTTCGCCTCCTGGATGGCGAGCTTCTCCTTCACCACGTCGATGACGAAGAGCATGTCGGGCAGGCCGCCCATCTCGCGGATGCCGCCGAGCGCGCGTTCAAGCTTCTCCTTCTCGCGCGTCAGCATGAGGATTTCCTTCTTGGTCAGGCCCTGCACGTCGCCGGAGAGGCGCGCGTCCATCTCCTTCAGGCGCTTGATGGAGCCCGTGATCGTCTTCCAGTTGGTGAGCATGCCGCCCAGCCAGCGGTGGTTGACGTAATACTGGCCGCAGCGCGTCGCGGCCTCGGCCACGTATTCGGCCGCGCTCTTCTTCGTGCCGACGAACAGCACGCGCCCGCCGGCGGCCACCGTGTCGCGCACCGCGCGCAGGGCGCGCTCGAGCATCGGCACAGTCTGCTGCAGGTCCAGGATGTGGACCTGGTTGCGCACGCCGAAGATGTAGGGCGCCATGCGCGGGTTCCACCGCCGGGTGTGGTGGCCGAAATGCACGCCCGCTTCGAGAAGCTGGCGCAGAGAGACTTCAGGCATCGCCATCTGCGATCGTCCTTCCTGTTCCGTCCGGTTGGGCCTCCGCGGCGCGAACCCCGGATCGCTCCGGGACCGGACCCTCGCCGCGTGGGGGAAGGGCGCGCCGCGTGTGGATTGCCCGCCGGGCCATTCCCCGCGGGCGGGCGCGGTGTGGCGCAAAACCCCGCGCCGCGCAAGCCTCGCCGCCGCCCGGCGGCGCGCCGGGGCGCCATGCCCGGCCGGCATGCGCCAGGGCGGCCTGGTTGACGTGCCGCCGCCCGCGGCCTTGAACGGGGACGAAACGAGGACGCGCCCATGTTCACCACCCGCCCCGAGATCGCCGCCACCTTCGGCGCCGTCGCCTCCACCCACTGGATCGCCTCCCAGGTG
>JBKBSR010000419.1:0-2248 GCA_046291055.1 Roseococcus sp. | reverse complement strand
CTGGGGGGTGGTGGCGGGCGTGATGCGCCAGGGCTGGGTGTTCCTGCCCGGCACGCTGGCCGCGACCGTGCTGGGCTGCATGGCGCTGGTGCTCGCCTTCGGCTATGCCGGCACGGCGCTGGCGCTGCGCGCGCGGCCCGCGCCCCTGCTCAGGAACGAATGACGCGGGCTTCCGTTTTCGGTTGAACCGGATTACAAGAACTCCATATCCTGCTCATGCGGGATTCCCGCGTCCCCAGGAGGATCAGACACACATGGCTACTCAACCCGAATCGCGCTGGACGCAGCCGCTGCAAGGCTGGGGCCGCAGCGCCGCCGTCGATCAGGCCGCGATCGACGAGGGCCTGCGCGGCTACATGCTGCGCGTGTACAACTGGATGGCGTCCGGCCTGCTGCTGACGGGCATCGTCGCCTATTTCATCGCGCACAACCCCGCGGTGGCGGAGCTGTTCTACACCACCGTGCGCACGCCGCGCGGGCTGGCCACCGCGCCGACGATCCTGGGCTGGATCGCGATGTTCGCGCCGCTCGCCTTCGTGCTCGTCCTCTCCTTCGGCATCAACCGGATGAGCAAGACGACGGCGCAGGCCCTGTTCTGGCTCTTCGCCGCGGTGATGGGCGCGAGCCTGTCCAACATCTTCGTGATCTACACCAAGGCCTCGATCGCCAGCACCTTCTTCGTCTGCGCCAGCATGTTCGCGGCGATGAGCCTGATCGGCTACACCACGCAGCGCGACCTGACGAAGATGGGCAGCTTCCTGCTGATGGGGCTGATCGGCATCATCCTGGCCTCGCTGGTGAACATCTTCCTCGGCTCGCCGGCCATCGCCTTCGTGATCTCGGTGCTCGGCGTCGTGATCTTCTGCGGCCTCACCGCCTGGGACACGCAGCGGATCAAGAACGACTACATCGAGTTCGCCTACGCCGAGGGCACGGAGATGGCGGGCAAGCGCAGCGTGATGGACGCGCTGGCGCTCTACCTGAACTTCATCAACCTCTTCCAGTTCCTGCTGCAGTTCATGGGCGCCCGCAACCAGGACTGACGGCGGGGCCGGAACACGGCCAGACCGGCCCGGCGGAGCGATCCGCCGGGCCTTTTTCGTGCTCGCCGACAGCAGCGGCCGCTCAGCGCGCCGCGTAGCCCTCGCCCGCCACCGCCTCGGCCACCTGGGCCGGGCTCAGCGCCGTCTCGGCGCGCAGCGCGCCGGAGGGCAGCGCGATCTCCACCTTCGCCGCGGGATCGCGCGCCTGGATGGCCGCGGTCACCGCCTTGACGCAATGGCCGCAGCTCAGCCCTTCCACGGTGAGTTCCACCACGGCCATGCTCAGCCCTCCAGATGCTCGATGATGGGGCATTCGGGGCGGTGATCCCCCGCGCAGGACCGCGCCAGATGCCGCAGCGAGGCCGCCACCGCCTGCAGCGAGCGCGCCTTCTCCTCCAGCGCCTCGACGTGACTCATGGCGATGCGCTGCACCTCGGCCGACTGGCGCGAACTGTCCTGCCACAGCGCCAGCAGCCGCTTCACCTCGGAGAGCGGGAAGGCGAGCTCCCGCGCGTGGCGGATGAAGCGCAGCACCGCCACGTCGCGCTCGGTATAGGCGCGGTAGTTGTTGGCGCGCCGCTCGGGCCGGATCAGGCCCAGCGTCTCGTAGTACCGGATCATCTTGGCGCTGACGCCGCTTGCGGCCGCCGCCTCGCCGATGTTCATCTCTCCTTCCCCCCGACCGGGCGCCACCGCGCCAGCAGCAGCGCATTGCCGAGCACCGAGACGGAGGAGGCCGCCATGGCCGCCCCCGCCACCGCCGGCGACAACAGGCCCAGCGCCGCCAGCGGCAGTCCCGCCGCGTTGTAGGCGAAGGCCCAGAACAGGTTCTGCCGGATCTTCGCGCGCGTGGCCCGCGCCACCGCGATGGCCGCGGGCACCAGCGCGGGGTCCGACCGCAGCAGGGTGACGCCGGCCGCGGCGATGGCCGCCTCCGTCCCCTGCCCCATGGCGATGCCGAGATCGGCCGCCGCCAGCGCCGGCGCGTCGTTCACCCCATCGCCCACCATCGCCACCCGCGCGCCCTCGGCGCGGCGGGCCGCGATCCAGGCGGATTTCTCCTCCGGCAGCAGCCCGGCCGCGACCTCCCTGACGCCGAGCCGCGCCGCCGCCGCCGTCGCCGCCGCGGGCGAATCGCCGGAGAGCATGGCGACGCGAAGCCCCATCGCGCGCAGCCGCGCCACCGCCTCGGCCGCGCCAGGGCG
>JBKBSR010000418.1:0-2250 GCA_046291055.1 Roseococcus sp. | reverse complement strand
GGTCGAGGGCGAGGCGGCGGAAGGCCCAGTCGAGCACCGAGGTGGCGCGCGGGATGTCCGGGTCGCCCTCCACCGCCCCGGCGGGCCCGAAGCGCGTGTAGGCGAAGGCGTCCACGAACTCGGCCAGCGGCACGCCGCGGGCGAGGCCGATGGAGACGGCCTGGGCGAAGGCCTCCAGCAGGCTGCGCGTGGTGGCGCCCTCGCGCGCCAGGCTGAAGGCGATCTCGCGCAACTGCCCCGCCTCCTCGGCGGTGCGCAGCGCCACGCGCTGGCCGCCGATGGTGACGTGGAGCGTCTGGCCGCGCTGGCGGCGCAGGCCGGCGCGCGGGGCGGGGGCAGGGCGCGGGGGGGCGGGCGGGGCGACCGGGGCCGGGGCGGGGCCGGAGAGGAAGGGGGCCGCCGCCTCCAGCATGCGCCGGCGCGCCGCCTCGCCCACCGGGGCGAGGAGCCGGGCCACCTGCCCCTCGGGGCAGCGGCGGGCGGCGCGGGTGGGCACATCCACCACGCCCGAGGGCGTCTCGACCGCGCGGGTCGCGCCGGGGGCGGGGGCGATGCCCCCCGTCTCGGCGCCCAGCAGGGCTTCGGCGGCATCGGGGGGCGCGAGGGCCACGATGCTGCGGTGCCGCAGCCCGGGCGAGGCCATGGCGGCGTCGAGCGCCGCCCGGGCGGCGGCGGCGAGGCCGGGGACCGGGGTTTCGGCCGGCGGCTCGGGCCAGATCAGCGCCACCGGCTCCCGCGCCCCCAGCCGCTCGGCGAGGCGGCCGCTTTCCGCCTCGGCGGCGCCGCGGGTCAGCGCGGCGAGCGCGGCGGCGGCCTGGCGCGCGCCCTGGCTGTCATAGGGAAGGCCGAGCCCGGCCAGCCACCCGGCGAGGTCGGCGAAGCCCAGGCGCAGCCGCGCCGCGCGGCCGCCGGTGGCGCAGTCGAGGAAGCGCAGCCCGAGCGCGCAGGCCTCGGCATAGCCCTCGGCGTCGAAACCGCCCTCGGGCTCCAGGAAGGCGGGCAGGTTGAGCACGAAGCGGGGCTCGGCCTTGGCCTCGCCGCGCCAGCTTTCCGCGCCGGGCGCGCCGCGGCGCGTCAGCAGCAGGGCGCGCCAGCCTTCGGCGAGCCGGGGGGCCTCGCCCTCCGTCACCAGCCCGGCCTTGCGGCCACGGGCAAGCGCCGCGCCGATCCAGGTCTCGGCGAGCCGGGGCAGGGAGGCCGGGCCCGCCCCGGGGGCGAGGGCGGCCAGCGCCGCGGCGGCCTCCTCCTCCCAGCCGATGGGCAGGGCCACGGCGCGCGGAGGCGCGTCGGGGTCCGCGCCGATGCGGGTGCGCCGCAGCGCCACCCCGTCCCAGAGGGTTCCACGATAGCGGGCCATGGCGGCAGGCTAACGCGGGCGCGTGCCGGCGGGAAGCCGGATGCGGTGTCCGATCCGGCGCAGACCCACAACATCTTGTGGATAACGCCGCGGCACCCCCGGTTGGACCCCGGCGGCCGAGTGTGGGATACTGTCGCCATGTCCCCGATCGAGCTGCTGACCACCCGCCTCTTCGCCCGCAAGGTCGGGCAGGACCAGTTCGGCAACCGCTATTACGAGTCGCGGCGCGTGGAGCCGGTCTACAACCGACGCCGCCGCACGGTCGCGCTGGCCAAGGGGCTCGACAGCTCCGCCGTGCCGCCGGAATGGCATGCCTGGCTGCACCACCTCACGGATGCGCCGCTGCCCCCGCCCCGGCACCCCTGGCAGAAGCCGCACCAGCCGAACCTGACCGGCACGCCCGGGGCCTGGCGCCCCGCGGGGCACGACTATGCGGGCGGCCGCCGCCGCCCCACCGGCGGGGACTACGAGGCCTGGACGCCGGGCGCCTGAGGCGCCATCTGCGCGCGATGGACGGAATCCGCCGATGAAGGGCCGCAACCTCGCGGAGGTGGTGATGGGCGCTGTGGTGCTCGCCGCCGCCGCGCTGTTCCTCGGCTACGCCATCCTGCACGGCGGCCGCGCGCCGGTGACCGCCGGGATCACCCTCACCGCCGCCTTCGACCGGGTGGATGGGCTCGCCCAGGGCGCCGATGTGCGGATCGGCGGGGTGAAGGTGGGCAGCGTCACCGGCCTCGCCATCGATCCGCAGAGCTTCCAGGCCGTCGCCACGCTGCGCGTGCGCTCCGATCTGCGCCTGCCGCGGGATTCCTCGGCCGAAATCCAGTCCGAGGGGCTGCTCGGCGGCCGCTATGTCGCCATCGTGCCCGGGGGCGCGGAGGCGGTGCTGGCCG
>JBKBSR010000064.1:0-11991 GCA_046291055.1 Roseococcus sp. | reverse complement strand
CGAACGGCAGGGTCAGTGCGAATCGCTTCTGGCGGACCGGACGCTATGCAACGCCCGGACACCAGCACGGAGACGCGATCCGCCAAGCTGAACACTGCATCCATGTCATGCTCAACGAGCAGCATCGGTATGCGACCCTTTAAGGCTCGGAGAACCTCCGTCATCCGCACCGACTCGGCCACTCCGAGCCCAGCCATCGGCTCGTCGAGCAATAGAAGTTTAGGCTGACGCGCAAGCGCGATCGCAAGCTCTAGCTGTTTCCGCTCCCCATGGCTGAGGTCAGAGGCGCGCACGCGCCACCGCTCGAGCGGCAACCCGACCTCGGCGAGAAGGGCGCGCGCGCGCTCGATGCTGCGCGGGCCCGTCAGCGGCGCCAGCCCCGCATCGTTCGCCATCGGCGTGTCGGGCGTGAACACGCCCACCCCCGCGCGCCAGTTCTCGGGGTCCGGCCCCTGGGCGGCGATCATGAAATCCGCCTGGTTGATCGCGGGCAGGATGGCGCGGCGGATGGCCGGATTGTCGAAGGGCGGATGCAGGTGGTTGAAGCGCAGCACGCCGAGGCTCATGAACTTCGTGAGCTTCTCCACCACCACGCTGCGGTTGCGCCGCAGCAGGAGCTGGTTCTCCGGCGTGGGCTGCTCGAACCAGTCCATCTCGCCCTGGATCAGCGCGGCCGTGCTGGTCGCCGTGTCCTGGATGATGTGCCACTCGAGACGGTCGAAATGCACCTGCTTGGGCCCGGCGGTGAGCGACAGCGGCCCCGCGTTCGGGTTCGGGCTGTAGCGCTCGTTGCGCGCATAGACGGCGAGGCTGCCCGAGTTGAACTCGCTCGCCACGAAGCGGAAGGGCCCGCTGCCGATGCTCTCGCGCACCTGCTGGAAGGGATCGGTGCGCGCCAGCCGCTCGGGCATGATGAAGGGCGTGGGCGTGGCGACCGAGCCCAGCGCGTTCAGCAGCAGCGGGAAGGGGCGCTTCAGGCGGAAGCGCAGGCGAAGATCGTCCAGCGCCTCCAGGCTGTCCGTGTATTCCGCGAGCTTCTGCCCGATCGGGCTGCGGCGCATCCAGCGCTGCAGGCTCGCCACCACGTCCAGCGCGCGCACCGGCTCGCCGTCGTGGAAGAACTGCCCGGGGCGGATCGTGACGGTGGCGATGCGCCCGCCATCCTCGAAGGCCGTGCCCTCGGCCATCTGCGGGTGCGGGCGGAACTCCTCGTCCAGCCCGTAGAGCGTGTCATAGACGAGGTAGCCGTGGTTGCGGGTGACGGTCGCCGTGGTCCAGATCGGATCGAGGCTGGTCAGGTTCGCCTGCGGCACGAACTTCAGCAGGCGGTTCTGCGCGGGCTGCGCGATGGCGGGGCGCGCGAGCGCAGCCGCCCCCATCCCCAGCAGGACGTCACGACGCTTCATTGTGTCTCTCCAGCTCCCCCGGCTTCAGGTTGCGGGACTGGCGGCCTCCCCGGCGCGCGCGAGTGAAGCGCGCCGGGGCAGGCGACACAAGCCTCAACCGCGCCGGACGTTCCAGAAGAGCGGCGGCTGGCCCTTCAGGATGCCGCTAAGGTTCCGCCGATAGGCGGTGGGCTGGTAGTACATGCCGGTCGGCACATAGGGCACCTCCTCGAAGGCGATGCGCTGCATCTCGCGCGTCGCGGCGCGTTCCGCGGCCTCGTTGGGCGCGTTGAACCAGGCGTCGCGCTGCGCCTCGATCGCCGGGATGGTCGGCCAGCCCGGCCAGGCGTTCTCGCCATGGCCGCGGATGGAGGCGTGGCTCGAAGGATCCCAGTGGTCCACGCCGGACCAGAAGGTGAAGAAGCCCGACCAGCCGCCCTGTTCCAGCGGGTTGCGGCTCGCGCGGCGGGCCACCAGCGTGCCCCAGTCGGTGGAGACCAGCTCCACGTTGAAGCCCATCCGGCGGAAGAGGTCCGCCCCCACCAGCGTGGCCGCGTTGATGGAGCTGAGGTCGGTGGCGTTGAGCAGAACGAGCCGCGCGCCCATCGCGCCCGCCGCCTGCAGCTCCGCCCGCGCCGCGTCGAGGTTCTTGCGCAGCCGCTCCATGCCCACATCCGAGGCCGAGGGGCTTTCGGGGGCGAAATAGCCGATCCCCTCGCGCCGCAGGTCGGCCCGGCCCTCGACGCCGGAGGTGCCGATCACCGCCGTCATGAAGTCCATCTGGTTGATGGCGGTCAGCACCGCGCGGCGCACCGCGGGGTTGTTGAAGGGGGCGGTGACGTGGTTGGGGCGGAAGATGCCGATCAGCCCCGTGTTGTTGATGATGTCCACGCGGATGTTGCGCGCATTGGCCCCGCGCAGGAAGAGCGGGAAGAGATCGGCCGTCGGCTGCTCCCACCAGTCGATCTCGCCCGACTGCAGCGCGGCCGAGGCGGTGGCCGGGTCCGGCATGATCAGCCACTCGATGCGGTCGAAATGCGCCACCTTGCCGCCCGCCGTCATGGAGGGCGCCTCCTGCCGCGGCACGTAGTCCGGGTTGCGCACATAGGCGAGGCGCGAGCCCGGCACCCATTCGTTCTGCACGAAGCGGTAGGGGCCGCTGCCCACCGCCTCGGTGATGTTCTGGAAGGGGTCCACGTTGGCCAGCCGCTCGGGCATGACGAAGAGGCAGCTCGTCGTCACCTTGGCGAAGCACTGCAGCATCTTCGGGAAGGGCTGGCTGAGGCGGATGGAGAAGACGCGGTCGCTCTCCTCCGTCATCTCGGCCACGCGCGCCATCAGCACCTGGCCGAAGGCGTCGCGCCGGCCCCAGCGGCGGATGGAGGCGATGCAGTCGCGCCCGCGCACCGGCGCGCCGTCATGGAAGCGCAGCCCCTCGCGCAGGGTGAAGCGCCAGAGCAGCCCGTCATTCTCCACCACATGGCCCTGCACCATCTGCGGGCGCGGGACGAAGTTCTCGTCCATGCCGTAGAGCTGGTCGAACACCAGCATCGCATGGTCGCGCGCCACGAAGGCGGTGTTGGTGAAGGGGTCGATGTTGGGCAGGTTCGCGTGCGGCACGTAGCGCAGCACGCGCGCCGCCTGCGCCTCGGCCAGCCCCGGCGCGGCGAGCGCCCCCGCCCCCGCGGCGAGGAAAAGGTCACGGCGCGTGATGCGCGGGCTCTTGCTCATTCGTCTCGTCTCCCTCGATGCGCGCCGCGTGCGGCGGCGCCGCGCTTCTCGTGGCGCGCATCAGAACCGCCCGCGCGCCCCCTGTCCAGCGCCCGCGCTCCGCTCAAGGCCGGTGACCGAAACCGAGCGCGGGCGACTCGCGCGGTTCGATCCAGACGGCCTTGCTCTGCACGTATTCCGCGAGCGCCTCCGCCCCCGAGGAGCGCCCATGCCCCGAGGCCCCGAAGCCGCCGAAGGGCACGCCGACATGGATGGTGCGATAGCCGTTCACCCAGACCGTGCCCGCGCGCAGCCCCGCCGCGACGCGGTGCGCGCGGCCCAGATCCCGCGTCCAGACCGCGCCCGCCAGGCCGAAGCGCGTGCCGTTGGCGAGGGCGATCGCCTCCGCTTCCGTCGCGAAGCGCTGCACGGCCACCACGGGGCCGAAGATCTCCTCCTGCACCGCGCGCGCGGCGGGGCCGAGCCCGTCCAGCACCGTGGGCGGAACGAAACAGGCGCCGAGGCCCGTCGGCGCCGCGCGCACCCGCGCGCCCTCGGCCCGCGCGGCCTCGATCATCGCGCGCACATGCGCGTGCTGGCGGGGATGCGCGATGGGGCCCATCTCCGTCGCCTCATCCAGCGGATCGCCGAGGCGGATGCGCGCCATGGCGCGCGCGAGGGAATCGAGGAAACCCTCCGCCACCGGCGCCTCCAGCAGCAGCCGCGAGCCCGCGACGCAGGACTGCCCCGCGCCGGCGAAGATCGCCTGCTGCGCGCCCTGCACGGCGGCGTCGAGATCGGCGTCGGCGAAGACGATGTTGGCGCTCTTGCCGCCGAGTTCCAGCACATGCGGCAGGGTGCGCGCGGCGCAGAGCGCGGCTGCCCGCGCCCCCGTGGCCGGCCCGCCCACGAAGCAGAGCTTCGCCACCTCCGGCGCGGCGATCAGCGCCTCGGCCTCCGCCGCGCCGCCCGCCACCACGGCGAGCGGGATCGCCAGCGCATGGGCGAGCTGCCCGAGCCTGAGCGAGGTGACGGGCGTGAGCTCGGAGGGCTTCAGCACCACCGCATTGCCCGCGGCGAGCGCCGGAAAGGCGTTCCAGCCCGCGGTGAAAAGCGGCGCGTTCCAGGGCGTCACGGCGAGCACCAGGCCATAGGGCTCCGGCCGCACCGTCACGAAGTGGCCCGAGGGCACGCCGATGACGCGGCCTTCGATCTTGTCGGCCCAGCCCGCGTAATACTCGGCCATCTCCGCCACGCGCGCGACCTCGGCGCGGCAGTCGCGGATGGGCTTGCCGGTGTTGGCGCATTCGGCGCGGGCCAGCGCCTCGGCCTCGGCGCGGATGGCCGCGCCCAGCGCCCAGAGCCTCCGGCCGCGCTCCGCCCCCGGCAGGGCCGCCCAGGCGGGCTGATCCGCCGCGGCGGCGCGCGCGGCCTCGGCGGCAAGCGCGGCCCCGGCCTGGGCATAGGCGAGCAGCGGCTTCCCGGTCACCGGATCGGTCAGCGCCAGCGCCGCACCCGCGCCCGGATGGGCCCGGCCCGCGATCACCGCCCCGGGCAGGGCGGGGCCGAACCAGGCGGCGATGTGCTCGGCGAGCGCGGCGGCGGCGCGCGAGGGCTCAGCCATGGCCGCGCTCCATGAACAGGGCGTGGGGGGCGCGGTTGAACTCGGCCTCGTCCGGCACGGGGGCCTCCTCCCACAGCCGCGCGGCGGCGGCGCAGACCGCGAGCGGCGCGCCCGCGGACTCCGCGAGGCCGAGCGCGAGCCGCACATCCTTGCGCATGAGCCCCGCCGCGAAGCCGCTGTCGAAGGCCCCGCTCTCGATCCAGCGCGGCCAGTTCACCTCGGTCGCGGCCGAGCGGCCGGAGGCGGCGTTGATCACCGGCAGCAGCGCCGCCGGCGGCACCCCGGCCGCATCCGCCATGCGCAGCGCCTCGGCCGCGGCCATCAGATGCGTCGCCACCAGCAGGTTGTTGGCGAGCTTGGCCACCTGCCCCGCGCCCGGCCCGCCCACATGGAGGATGCGCGCGGCAAGGCGCTCCAGCACCGGCCGCGCGCGGGAGAGCGCCTCGGCCTCGCCGCCAACCATCATCGCCATGGTTCCGGCGGCCGCCCCGGCCGGGCCGCCCGAGACGGGCGCATCCAGATAGGCGACCCCGGCCCGCGCCGCCTCGGCCGCGAAGCGCCGCGCGGCATCGGGGGCGAGGGTGGAGGTGTCGGCGATCACGCCGCCCTTCGGCATGGCGGCGAAGAGGGCGGGCAGCACGGCCGCCACCGCCGCCTCCTGCGGCAGCGAGAGCAGCACGAGGGGCGCGGCGGGCGGATCGGCCAGCGCCACGCCCGCGCCCTCGGCGCGGGCGCGGGCGGCGGGATCGGCGTCCCAGCCCCGCACCGACTCGCCCAGCGCGGCAAGCCGCGCCGCCATCGCCCCGCCCATGCGGCCAAGACCCAGCACCCCGATCACGCCCTGCCCTCCGCAGCCATCCCGGGCGAGGATAAGGTCTCGCCGCAATTGCGCCATGCCCGCCGCCCAGAAGCCCGCGCCATGAAGGCGCTGATCGTCCAGTTCCTGCGCTTCGGCGTGGTCGGCACGCTGGGGTTCCTGGTGGATGCAGGCACGCTGCTGCTCGCCGTCGCGCTGGGGGCCGGGCCCTATGGCGGGCGCGCCGCCTCCTATGTGGTGGCCGCCAGCGCGGTCTATGCGCTGAACCGCGTCTGGACCTTCCGCGACCGGCCCGGCAGCGCGCCCATGGCGCGGCAATGGGGCGCCTATCTGGCGCTGAACCTGATCGGCTTCGCCGCGAACTACGGAACCTACGCGGCGCTGGTGGCCTGGACGGAGATCGGCGCGCGCCACCTCGTGCTCGGCGTGGCGGCGGGGTCGGTGGCGGGGATGTTCCTCAACTTCTTCCTCTCGCGGCAGCTCATCTTCCGCCCCGCGCCGGGGGCCCGGTGAGGCGCGCGCCCTTGCCCCGCACGGGCCTGACATGGGAGAAGCACGGCATGCGTCGCCTGATCACCCGCCTCGCCCTCGCCGGGCTGCTCGCCGCGCTCCCTGGCCTCGCCCAGGCCCAGTTCGGCATGGGGGCCGGCGGAGGCCGGCCCGCGGCCGCACCCCCGCGCGAGCCGCCGCCCGCCCTGCCCGGCCTGCTGCAGCGGCGCAACGTGCAGCCCGTTCCGGCGCAGGGCTCCACGGCCGCGATGAACCCCAATGACGCGCTGTTCGACGGCATCGCGCGCGGCGATCTCGAGACGGTGCGCGACGCGGTGAACCGCGGCGCGGATTTGCGCGCGCGCAACGCGCTCGGCCTCACCCCGCTCGATGCGGCGGTGGACCAGGGGCGGCCGGAGATCACCTTCTACCTGCTCTCGGTGCGCGGCGGCGCGGGCATGGCGAGCCAGGGCCCGCCGCCCGGCTTCGACGAGCGCCGCCCCGCGCGGCCCGTGCGCGAGCGCCCCGAACCGGCCCCCCGCCCCGAGCGCGCCCCGCGTCCGGAGCCGGTGCGGATGCTGCCCGTCAGCAGCGACGGGGGGCAGCCCATCCCCGCCATCGGCTTCCTCGGCTTCGACCCCCGGCGCTGACGCGCCTCAGGGCAGGATGGCGATGGGTGCGGGCAGCCGCACCGTGTCGTGGTCCGTCTCGTTGGTGTCGGAGAGTTCGAGGTTGAGGAAATCCGCCTCCTCGCCTTCGAAGAAGGGGCCCGCGTGCCAGCAGCCCTTGCGCAGCGCGAGCGCCCGGCCGCCCGGAATCCGGAACACGGTGATGGTCTCGGCCGAGGGCGCGGCCCCGGGCGCGGCGAGGCCGATGAACCAGTCCCGGCCGGTGGCGGAGGCGAGGCACTGCGTCACCCGCGCATGGCGGGTGATGGCCGCGATGACGAGGGGCCGGGCCGGCAGCCGCATGATGTAGAGGCGCGGCGTGCCGCCCGAGAGGTCGAGCGCCGCATCGGCCGGGCCGAAGGGCGCGCCGTCCTCGCTCGGCTCGATCAGCGTGCCGAAGGGCGCTATGGCCTCGCGCGTGGCGGGAACCGGGCGGCGCGGCGCGGCGCTCATCGCGCGGCCGCCTTGCGCCGGCGCGGCGGGCGGGCCTCGAGCCGCGCGGGGTCCATGGTCACGGCGTGGTTCAGCGGCCCATGCCCCGCCCCATAGCCCGGCGCGGCCAGCATGGCCGCGCGCACATAACGCCGCGCCCGCGCCACCGCCTCGGGCAGCGCCATGCCCTGCGCCAGCCCCGTGGCGATGGCCGAGGCGAGGGTGCAGCCCGTTCCATGGGTGTGGCGCGTCTCGATGCGCGCATCCTCGAAGCGGGTGACGCCCTCGGGGGTGGCCAGCAGGTCCACCACATTCTCGCCCGGCAGATGCCCGCCCTTGAGCAGCACGGCCGGCACGCCGAGGGTGAGCAGCACCTCGGCCGCGTGGTGCATCTCCGCCTCGGTGCGGATGTCCATGCCCGCCAGCACCTCGGCCTCGGGGATGTTGGGGGTGAGGATCGCCGCGAGCGGCATGAGGCGGCGCTTCAGCGTCTCCACCGCGCCGGCGGCGAGCAGCCGGTGCCCGCCCTTGGCGACCATCACCGGGTCCGCCACCAGGGGGATGCCGGGGGCGCGGGCGGCGATCTCCTCGCAGACGGCCTCGATGGTCGGGCTGTCGTGCAGCATGCCGGTCTTGATCGCGTCCGCGCCGAGATCCTCCAGCACGCTCGCGATCTGCGCACGGATGAAGCCGGGCTCCACCCCCGTCACCGCCTGCACGCCCAGCGTGTTCTGCGCCGTCAGCGCGGTGATGGCCGTCATGGCGAAGCCGCCGAGCGCGGTGACCGCCTTGATGTCCGCCTGGATGCCCGCGCCGCCGCCCGAATCGGAGCCGGCGCAGATCAGCACGCGCCCCTTCATGCCGCCCCCCCCTCGCCGGCCGCGCGGGCGCGGATCGCGCCGCACAGCCTGTCCAGCGCGGCCTCGAGCCGCGCCTCCTCCTCGGCCTCGACCATCACGCGGATCACCGGCTCCGTGCCCGAGGCGCGGATCAGCACCCGCCCCGCCTCGCCCAGCGCCGCCTCCTCCTCCGCGATCAGCGCCTTCAGCGCCGCGTCCTTGAGCGGCGAGGGGCCGGCGTAGCGGACGTTGACCAGCTTCTGCGGCAGGGGCGCGAAGCGGCGGCAGGCCTCGCTTGCCGGGCGGCGCTCCTCCACCAGCACGGCCAGCACCTGCAGCGCGGCCACGAGGCCGTCTCCCGTGGTGCCGAAATCGCTCATGATCATGTGGCCGGACTGCTCGCCGCCCAGGTTCGCCCCGATCTCGCGCATGCGCTCGCCCACATAGCGGTCGCCGACGGGCGTGCGGTGCAGCGCGATCCCCCGCGCCTTGAGAAAGCGCGCGAGCCCCATGTTGCTCATCACCGTGGCCACCACCGCCCCGCCGCGCAGCCGCCCCTCGCGCGCCCAGGAATCGGCGATCAGCGCCAGGATCTGGTCGCCGTCCACCACGCTGCCCTGCTCGTCCACCAGCACCAGCCGGTCGGCGTCGCCGTCGAGGGCGATGCCGAGATCGGCGCGCCGCTCGCGCACCATCTCGGCGAGCTGCTGCGGGGAGGTGGAGCCGACGCCGCGGTTGATGTTGAAGCCGTCCGGCTGCACGCCGAGGCTCACCACCTCCGCCCCCAGCTCCCACAGCACGGTGGGGGCCACCTTGTAGGCCGCGCCATGCGCGCAATCCACCACCACGCGCAGCCCCTCCAGCGTCAGGCCGCGGGGGAAGCTCGCCTTCGCGGCCTCGATGTACCGGCCCGGCGCGTCCTCCAGCCGCGAGGCGCGGCCGAGCCGGGCGGGCGGCACGAGGGCGGCGGAGAGGTCGCCGGCCATCAGCGCCTCGATCTCGGTCTCCTGCTCATCGGAGAGCTTGAGCCCGTCGGGGCCGAAAAGCTTGATGCCGTTGTCCTCGTGCGGGTTGTGCGAGGCGCTGATCATCACGCCGAGATCCGCCCGCAGCGAGCGCGTGAGCAGCGCGATGGCGGGCGTGGGCAGGGGCCCCACCAGCACCACGTCCATGCCGGCGCCGATGAAGCCCGCGGTCAGCGCCGGCTCGAGCATGTAGCCCGAGAGCCGCGTGTCCTTGCCGATCACCACGCGGTGGCGATGCGCCCCGCGGTTGAAGTAGCGCCCGGCGGCCTGGCCGAGGCGCAGCGCCGTGCCCGCGTCCATGGGCGCGCGGTTGGCCACGCCGCGGATGCCGTCGGTGCCGAAGAGCTTGCGGGCGCGCGGGCGCGGGGGCGGAAGGCTGTCGGGTGCCATGGGGCGAGGGAATCCTCTGGCGTGGCGGTCCGCCTTGCTAACGCCGCGGGGCGGGGGCGTCCATCAGGGTCTGCGCGGAGGGGGTGCGCCCGCCCCTCTCGCGCCACCTCCCTGCCGCTACCGCGCCACGGGGCTTTGCGCTACTCGCCGGCCATGAGCACGCCCCGCATCGCCGTTCTCGTACCCTGCCGCAACGAGGCGCTGACCATCCGCGCCGTGGTCGAGGGGTTCCGCGCCGCGCTGCCCGAGGCGGCGATCTACGTCTACGACAACAACAGCACCGACGGCACGGCCGAGGCGGCGCGCGCGGCCGGGGCGGTGGTGCGCTTCGAGAGCCAGCCCGGCAAGGGCAGCGTGGTGCGGCGCATGTTCGCCGACATCGAGGCCGACTGGTACATCATGGTGGACGGCGATGCGACCTACGACGCCTCCGCCGCCCCGCGCCTGCTGGCCCACGCCCAGTCCGGCCCCTTCGACATGGTGAACGTCGCGCGGGTGCAGGCGGGCGCGAAGGCCTATCGCGCCGGCCACCGCTTCGGCAACCGCGTGCTCACGGGGCTCGTGGGCGCCATCTTCGGCAGCCGCACCACCGACATGCTCTCGGGCTACAAGGTGTTCTCGCGCCGCTTCGTGAAGAGCTTCCCGGCGATGAGCCAGGGCTTCGAGATCGAGACGGAGCTGATGATCCATGCGCTGGAGCTGCGCCTGCCCGTCTCCGAGATCAGCGCGCCCTATGGCGAGCGGCCGGAGGGCTCGACGAGCAAGCTCGCGACCTGGCGGGACGGTTTCCTCATCCTCACCCTCATCGGCATCCTGGTGCAGCGGGAGCGGCCGCTCGAGTTCTTCGGCGCCGTCTCGGCGCTGTTCTTCCTGCTCTCGCTCGCCTTCGGCGTGCCGGTGGTGACGGAGTTCCTCGCCACCGGCCTCGTGCCCCGCTTCCCGACGGCCATCCTCGCCTCGGCGCTGATGATCGCCTCCTTCCTCTCGCTCTCGGTGGGGCTGATCCTCAACGCGGTGACGCACAGCCGGCGCGAGATGAAGCGCCTCGCCTACCTCGCCGCCGGTCAGCGCAGCTCCACCCCGTAGGCGAGGCCGCGGGTCAGCAGCAGGGCGCGGCGCAGCTCCACCGGCCTGTCCAGCGCGTCGTAGGCGATGCGGCGGATGGCGAGCAGCGGCGCGCCGCGCGCGCAGCCCAGGCGGCGGGCGGCCTCGGCGGGCGCGGGCTCGGCCGTCAGGCGCTCCTCGACGCGCAGCACGGTCACGCCGTGGTGGCGCTGGTAGTGGACGTAGAGCTCGTCCTCCAGCTCCACATGCAGGAGCAGGGCGAAGCCGCGAAAGCGCGCCGCGGGCAGGGCGATGGATTCGAGCATGGCCGGCCGCCCCTGCAGAAGGCGCAGCCGCTCCAGCGCCACCACCCGCGCGCGGGGCCTGAGCGCGAGCAGCGCGCGCTCCTCGGGCGCGGCGGGGCGCAGCTCCAGCGCATGGACGACGGAACGCGGCACGGGCCGGCGGCCGGCCGCATCCTCCACGCGGAAGAAGTGGAACAGGGCGCGCTCGCTCGTCGCCTCCGCGACATAGGTGCCCGCGCCCTGGCGGCGGGCGATGAGGCGCTGCGCCTCCAGCGCCGCGAGCGCGCGCCGCAGCGTGCCCTGCGAGACGCCGAAGCGCCGCGCGAGCGCCGGCTCGGTGGGCAGCGCCGCGCCCGGCGGCCATTCCCCCGCGGCGATGCGCGCGCGCAGCTCCCGCTCCACGCGCGCGTAGAGCGGGGGCGCGGTCATGCCCGGCGCAGGCTGGGCGCGGGCACGCCCTCGATCAGCACGTTCACCACGGCGGGGCGGCCGCTGGCGAAGGCGCGCTCGAGCGCGGGGTGCAACTCCTCGAAGCAGGTCACGAACTCGCCATGCCCGCCGAGCGCGGCGGCGACGAGATCGTAGCGCGTGGCCCGGCCAAGATCGCAGCCATGCGCGCGCGCCTCGCCGTAGTCGCGGCGCTGGATCTGGTATTCCGCGTTCCAGCGCCCGTCATTGCCCACCACGCAGACGAAGGGGAGGTTGTGGCGCACGGCGGTGTCGAGCTCGGCCATGTGGAAGCCGAAGGTGCCATCGCCCATGCAGGCCAGCACCCGCGCCCGCGGGCGCGCCGCCCGCGCGGCGACGGCGAAGCACAGCACCGCGCCGATCGCGCCCGCAACGCCGTTGGTGATCCGTTCCTCGCCCTGCAGGATGGCCTGCATCCACTGCCCGACCTCGCCGCCGTCGAGCAGCAGCGTCGTCTCGCCCACCAGATGCTCCTGCAGCGCATAGGCGAGGGTTGCGGGGTGCAGCGGCCCGCCCGGGCGGTTGCGCAGCGGCGCCCAGGATTCGGGGCGGTGCAGGATGGCCGCGCGCGCCCATTCGCCCCACTCGGCGTTGCGATGCGGCGTGGCGAGGGCGGCCAGCGCCTCGGCCGCGGCGAGCGGCGCGGCCGGAACCGCGAGGGCGAGGCGCGGCCCCAGCGCGCGGGCGGCGCGGTTGATCCATTCGCCATCGGGCTCGATCGCGACGACGCGCGCCTCCGGCGCCGCCGCCCCGTAGCGCAGCGTGAAGTCGAGCGGCTTGCCGAGCAGCACCAAG
>JBKBSR010000417.1:0-2261 GCA_046291055.1 Roseococcus sp. | reverse complement strand
GTGAGCGTGGTGGCGGCCGCCCCGCCCCTGCTCATCCAGGCGGTGGCGGGGCTCGCGCTGCTGGGCTCGCTGGCCGGGGCGCTTTCCACCGCGCTCTCGGCCGAGGCGACGCGGCTGCCCGCCATCGCCACCTTCGTCGTCGCCGCCTCGGGCCTGTCGGTGCTCGGGATCGGCGCGGCCTTCTGGGGGTTGCTCGCGGGGGGCGCGCTCTACGCGCTGCTCGCGCCGCGCGGCTGAACGCCGAGCAGAATCCCCTCCACCGCCTCCTGCACCGCGAGCGCCTCCTCGAGCGTGGCGAGCGCAGTCGCCTCGCCGCGCGTCAGCGCCGCGAGCTTGTCGAGCTGCCCCGCGAGGGTGAGCGGGCGCATGGCGGGGTTGGGCAGCGCATCGGGCGCGGCCTGCCAGAGGCCATTGGGGCCCAGCCGCTCGGCGTAGGACCAGTCGCGCAGGCGGATCTCGCCCGCCGCGCCGATCAGCCGCGTCTCGTTCGTCTCCTCCCGCTCGGTGCCGCCCACGCGGCCCTCGAAGCGCACCGGCGCCTCGCCCGCCAGCAGCCGGGCCCGGGCGGCGACCTCGCTGCCCTCGCCGGGCGGGTATTCCGCCCCGCCCTCGAGCAGCCGCAGCGGTCCGCCCAGGCGCTGGGCGAGGAAGAAGAAGTGCGAGGCCACCTCGCGCGTGAAGCCGCCCTCGGCCCGGCGCGCGAGCCAGGATGCCGCCGCCTGCTGCCAGGCGCGCGGCCAGGCGGCGAAGGCGCAGGAGATCTCGATGGCGCGCAGCGCCCCGATCTCCGGCCGCCAGCGCAGGAGCTGCGCCACGGCGGGCGAGGAGGCCATCGGGAAGTTCACCGCCGCGCGCCGCCCCTTCGCCCAGGCCACGAAGGCCCGCGCCGCCGCGACGTCGGAGGCCAGCGGCTTCTCCAGGAACAGCGCGCGCCCCGCCTCCAGGATGGCGCGCCCATGGGCGATGTGCGAGGCGGGCGGCGAGGCGACATAGACCGCCTCCGCCGCCGCGATGGCGGCCTCCGCGCTGGGCGCCATGACGAGGGCGGGCTCGATCGCCGCGAGCCGCGCCGCCGCCTCGGGCGCGGGATCCCAGACGGCGACGACGGTGGCGGCGGGATGGACGAGGGCCGCGCGCAGCAGCCGCTCGCCCATGATGCCGAGGCCGATGATGGAGAGTTTCATGCTGTCACACCTCGTAGGGCAGGCCGACATACTGCTCGGCCAGGGCGGTGCGCATGGCCTGGGACTGCATGACGTAGTGCAGCTCGGCCGCCTGCACGCGGTGCTCGAAGGCGTCCTCCGCGCTGAAGCGGTGCAGCATCGCCGTCATCCACCAGGAGAAGCGCTGCACCTTCCAGATGCGGCGGAGGCAGATCTCGCTGTAGCGGTCCATCAGCCCCGTGCCCCTGCCGCGGTAGAAGTCGATCAGCGCCGCGGCCAGCACCCGCACATCGGCCACCGCGAGGTTCATCCCCTTCGCCCCCGTGGGGGGCACGATGTGCGCCGCATCGCCGGCGAGGAAGAGCCGGCCGTGGCGCATCGGCTCGGCCACGAAGCTGCGCATGGCGGTGACGCCCTTCTGCAGGATGGGCCCCTCGTTCACGCCCCCGATGCGCCGGTGCAGATGCTCCCAGATGCGCGCGTCGGGCCACTCGTTCAGATCCTCGTCGGGGGCGCATTGCAGATAGAGGCGCGAGATGCGCGCGCTGCGCATGGTGGCCAGCGCGAAACCCTCCTCGTGGCGGGCGTAGATCAGCTCGTGGCTGACCGGCGCGGCCTCCGCGAGGATGCCGAGCCAGGCGAAGGGATAGACGCGCTCGTAGACGCGCAGCACCCCGGCCGGCATGGCGGCGCGCGAGGGGCCGTGGAAGCCGTCGCAGCCCGCGATCACGTCGCAGCGCAGCTCGTGCCGCTCGCCGTGCTGGTCGGTCCAGGTGATGCGCGGCTGGTCGGTGGCGATGTCGTGGAGCTGCGTGTCCTCCACCTCGAAATGGAGCGGCCGGCCGGTGGCGAGCCGGGCGGCCACCATGTCCTTCACCGCCTCCTGCTGGCCGTAGATCGTCACGCGCCGGCCGGTGAGGCCGTGGAGGTCGATGCGCTCGGAGACGTCGTCGCAGCGCAGCACCATGCCCTCATGCGCGAGGCCCTCGCGGTGCAGGCGTTCGCCGAGCCCCGCCTCGGTCAGCGTGTCCACGCTGCCCTGCTCGAGCAGCCCCGCGCGGATGCGGCCCTCGATGTAGGGGCGGGATTTCTGCTCGA
>JBKBSR010000063.1:0-12009 GCA_046291055.1 Roseococcus sp. | reverse complement strand
GCTCGATCGCCGCCCACTGCACGTCGCTCAGCCAGAACAGGCGCGACACCGTCCATCCCCCGCCGTTTGGCAGGGTGAATCACCGCGACGCACCTACGTCAATTGGGTACAGACCCTAGAGGTGGAAGCTGTCGGTGGCGTCCAGGAAATCGTGCGTGTGCACGACGACCGACTCGGGCGTCACCCGCACCAGCGCATATGCGGGCGGCTCATGGCTTCCCGGCACCGTCTCGCGCTCGCTCAGGTCGAGCGCCACCTGGTGCGCGGTGCCCCGCAGCGAGGTGAAGGGAATCCCGCGCCAGGAGCCGCCGAGCGGCCGGTGCAGATGGCCGTGGAAGGCGTGGCGGATGCGCGAGGCATGGGGGGCGAGCACCTCCCACAGCGCCTCGGCGTCCAGCAGCGGGATCCTGTCCATGCGCGAGATGCCCACCCGGAAGGGCGGGTGGTGAAGGAAGAGGAACACCGGCCCCTCGCTCTCCGCCAGCCGCGCGGCGAGCCAGGAAAGCCGCGCGGCGCAGAGCCGGCCCGCATGCGTGCCCGGCTCCTTGGTGTCGAGCATCACGAACAGGCCCGCGGGTGTGGGCAGCGCCTGCTGCACGAAGCCCGCCGCGTCGCGCGGCGCCTCGGGAAAGGCGGCCTGGAAATGCCCCCGGTCGTCGTGGTTGCCGAGCAGGAGATGCACGGGCATAGGCAGCCGGTCGAGCAGGCGACCGAGCCGCGCATAGGCCGCGGGCTCGCCATGGTGCGTCAGATCGCCCGTCACCACCGCGAAGGCGGCCGGGGCCGCGCCGCCGGGCCCGTGGCGGGCGGCGATGTCGGCCACCGCCTGCGCCAGCCGCTCACCGGGGTCGAGGCCGTAGAGGGGCGCAGCGCCCTCCGGGGTCATGTGCAGATCCGTCAGGTGCAGGAAGCTGAAGGGCGCGCCGGACATGGCCGCTCAGCTCCGCCGCGGCAGCAGGTTCTGCACCTCGGCGACCATGCGCTCGAGCGCCGCATCGGGTTCGGCGCGGCGGGCGACGACCGACTGCAGATGGTCGTTGATCACGTCGGTGATGCGCAGCGCGTTCTGGCCGGGGAAGGCATACCAGCCGGTGATCACGTCCTGCTGGCGGAAGGTGGTGAGGTGGTTCGGGTTGTCGCGGTAGAAGGGCGCCAGCATGTCCTCGCGCTCGGCGGGGATGGTGCTGGCGGGCATGTAGCCGGTGGCGCGCACCATCATCGTCGCGCCGACGGGCCCCGTCGCGTATTTCACGAACTTCCAGGCGGCCTCCTGCCGCTGGCGGTCGCGCGTGAAGATCATGGCGACGTTGCCGCCCGCCGGCAGCCGCGCATGGGGCGCGGAGAGCGGGTAGCGGCCCGTCAGCAGCGGGAAGCGGCCGCCGATCTCGCGGTTGTAGCGGCCGAGCTGCGCCGTGCTCTGCATGGAGATGCCCATGCGGCCGGCGAAGAAGTCGCTGAACATGGTGGCGGGGCGGATGTCGGGCATGCGGCCCTCCTCCACCATGCGGCGCAGCACGCGGAGGGCGCGGCGGCCCGGCTCCTCGCCGAAGGCCACGCGCGTCTCCTCCGCGTTCAGCATCGTCCCGCCATGGGAGAAGACGAGCCCCTGCCAGGACCAGTTGCCGGTGATGGTCCAGTCGAAGAACATCCCCTGCACCTCCGGCCCGCTGCCGTGGATGGCGCGGGCGAGGGCGATGACCTCGTCCCAGCTCGCGGGCGGGCGCGCCGGGTCGCCGCCGGCGCGGCGCATGAGATCCACGTTGTAGTACAGAATGGGCGTGGAGAGCGCGAAGCCGATGCCCGTCTGCTGCCCGCCCACCTGGCCGAGCGAGAGCAGGCTCTCGGAATAGCCGAGCGCGGGTGTTTCCGGGTCCGCCTGCATGAGCGGGCGCAAGTCCACGGGGATGTTGCGCTCCAGCAGCGTGCGCTGGCGGTTCAGCCCGTGGAAGGCGACGTCGGGCAGAGTGCGGGTGATGGAGTCGCGCAGGTGGCGCTGGAGGATCTCCTCATAGCCCTCCTCCGGCGCGCGGAACGCGATGCGGATGTCGGGGTTGGCGCGCATGAAGCCCTGCGCGACCTGCTCCATCAGGTCGCGGAACAGCACGGGGATGGAATACTGCACCGTCAGCTCGACGCCGCGCGCCTGGGCGCGGGCGTAGAGCGGGGCGGCGAGCAGCGGCGCGGCGAGAAGGCTGCGGCGGGCGATCGCGGGCATGATGGTCGTCTCCTTCGCTCGGGGGGTCACTTGAGGCCGGTCATGGTCACGCCGCGCACGAAGGCGCGCTGCGCGAAGAGGAAGGCGAGGGCCAGCGGCGCGGTGACGACGGTGGCCGCCGCCATCAGAGGGCCCCAGCTCGTGCCCGCCTCCACGTTCGAGAAGAAGGCGATGCCGAGCGGCGGCGTGGCCAGGTGCTCGCTCTGGATCGCGATGTAGGGCCAGAAGAACTCGTTCCAGTTCCAGATGAAGCTGAGGCAGGCGAAGGCCGCGAGCGCCGGATAGGCGGTGGGCAGCATGATGCGCCAGGTGATGGCGAACTCGCTCATCCCGTCCATGCGCGCGGCCGCGATCAGGTCGTCGGGCACCGTGCGGAAGAACTGCCGCATGAGGAAGATGCCGAAGACGCTGATCGTCGAGGGCAGGATGATGGCGGCGTAGCTGTCGAGCAGATCGAGCCGCCACATCGCGATGTAGAGCGGGATGGCCGGCACCTGCGGCGGCACCAGCAGCGCGAGCAGCACGAGGCCGAAGCTCATCCCCCGCCCCGCCCAGCGCAGCTTGGCCAGCGCATAGGCCATGGGCAGCGCCGTCGCCGCCTGGGCGGCGAAGATGCAGGCGGTGACGAGGAGGCCGTTGAGCAGGAAGCGCGCGAGCGGCACGCGCGTGAAGGCGTCGCGGTAGTTCTCCCAGGCGTGCCACTGCTGCGGCAGCAGCGCGAACTGCGGCGCGAAGACCTCGCCCGGCGGCTTGAGGCTGATCGCCACCATCACCACGAAGGGCG
Source organism: Roseococcus sp. (assembly GCA_046291055.1). Taxonomy (GTDB): domain Bacteria; phylum Pseudomonadota; class Alphaproteobacteria; order Acetobacterales; family Acetobacteraceae; genus Roseococcus. The sequence continues at coordinate 9,010 of JBKBSR010000063.1, read as the reverse complement.
CGACCATCGCCGCCGCGCCCGCGACGAGCACGGCGTGGCGCAGCAGTTCCGGCAGCAGGGCGCGCCTAGCCATAATGCGCCCTCCGGTCCAGCAGCCAGGTCTGCGCGAGCGTCAGCGCCAGCGTGAAGCCGAGGAAGACCGCGGTGATCGCCGCGCCATAGGCCGAGCGGAGGAAGGTGAAGCCGTTCTGCACCATGGTGTAGAGCAGCACCTCGGTGGATTTCTGCGGCCCGCCCTCGGTCAGCACCGCCACCGTGTCGAACACCTGGAAGCTGCGGATGGCCATGATCGCCATCACGAAGACGAGGGCCGGGCCGAGCAGCGGCCAGGTGACGCGGCGGAAGCGCTCCCACGCCCCGTCCGCGCCGTCGAGCGCCAGCGCCTCGTAAAGGTCGCCCGGGATGGCCTGCAGCCCCGCCATGAACAGCACCATGGCGAGGCCGAGATTCTGCCACACGCCGATGGCGGCGAGCGCGAGCAGCGCGAGGTCCGGGTCGTTCAGCCAGTCCTGCCGGGCGAAGCCCAGCGCGGCGACGAGCTGATTCACGAAGCCCACGCGCGGGTGCAGCATGAACTCCCAGACCAGCGCCATGCCGAGCAGGGTGGAGGCCACCGGCAGGAAGTAGAGCGCGCGGTAGAGGGCGCGGCCGCGCGCCGCCCCCTCGATGAGGATCGCCGCGAGCAGACCGAGCGCGACGGTGGCCGGCACGCTCACGCCCACGTAGATCAGCGTGTTGCGCAGGCTGGTCCAGAAGACGCGGTCGCCCCACAGCTCGAGGTAGTTGCCGAGCCCGTGCCAGCGCAGCTCCGCCTCGCCGAAGTTCCAGTCGGTGAAGGAGAGCAGGATCACCGCCAGCGCGGGGCCGAGCAGCATGGCCCACATCAGCAGGAAGGCGGGCAGCGCGAGAAGCCAGGCCGCCCACTGCTCGGCCCGCGCGCCGGGCCGCGCGCCGGAGCGGCGCACCGCCTCAGCCATGCTGCGCATGCTGCGGCAGGGCGGCGTGCAGCGGCAGCCGCGCCCCCTCCTCGTCGAAGAGATGCGCCGCGCGCGGCATCAGGTGCAGCGCCTGCCCGGGCGCGAGGCCCGCCGCCTCATCGGGCGTCACGCGCACCGTCACCACCGCGCCCGAGGCGGCGAGCGCGGCGTGCAGGATGGCCTCGGCGCCCAGCCGCTCGATGCGCGCGAGGCGGGCGGGCAGCCCGCCATCGGCCAGCGCGAAGGCCTCGGGCCGCACGCCGAGGTGCGGCGCGCTGCAGGGCGGTGCGTGGAAGGGCAGCGCCACCCCCTCCACCTCCACGCGCCCGCCGGGGCCGATCCGCGCGGGCAGGATGTTCATGGGCGGCGAGCCGAGGAAGCGCGCCACCTCGAGCGAGGCCGGCGCGTCGTAGAGCGCCTGCGGCGGCGCGACCTGCAGCAGCCGGCCGGCCTGCATCACGGCCACGCGGTCGGCCATCGCCATCGCCTCGGCCTGGTCGTGGGTGACGTAGATCACGGTGGCGCCGAGGCGGCGCTGCAGCGCCACGATCTCCTCGCGCGCCTCGCCGCGCAGCCGCGCGTCGAGGTTGGACAGCGGCTCGTCCATCAGGAAGGCAGCGGGCTGGCGCACCATGGCGCGGGCCAGCGCCACGCGCTGGCGCTGCCCGCCCGAGAGCTGCGCGGGGCGGCGGTCGAGCAGCGCCGAAAGGCCGAGCGACTCCGCCACCTGCGCCACCTCGGCCGCGATGCCCGCGCGGATGGCCCGCGCCGCCGGCAGCAGCGCGCCCGGCAGGGGCGGCCGCCGCCAGGCCGAGAGCCGGCGCAGCTCGAGCGGCGCGGCGATGTTCCGCCGCACCGTCATGTGCGGGTAGAGCGCGTAGCTCTGGAACACCATGGCGAGGTTGCGCGCCTTGGCCGGAAGCTCCGTCACGTCGCGCCCGTCGAGGCGCACCGTGCCGGCGTCGCATCCTTCGAGCCCCGCGAGGATCCGCAGCAGCGTGGACTTGCCGCAGCCCGAGGGGCCGAGCAGGGCGAGGAACTCCCCATCCGCCACCTCGAGCGAGACGCCGTGCAGCACGGGTGTGCTGCCGAAACGCTTGCCGATGCCCTCCAGGGAAACGCTCGCCATGCCCGACCCGCCCCGAAACGCGGCGGCTTATGCCGTGCGACGCCGCGGGCGGGGCGTGACGTTGTGGTGAAATCCTCGCGCTTCCGACAGGAAGCGCGCTTGTCTATGCGGACGCGAAGGCCTGGCTGCGCACCAGCCGCGCGTAGAGCCCGTCCCGCGCCATCAGCGTCGCGTGGTCGCCCTCCTCCACCACGCGCCCCTCCTCCATCACCAGGATGCGGTCGGCGTTCTGCACGGTGGCGAGGCGGTGCGCGATGACCAGCGTGGTGCGCCCGGCGCGCAGCGTGGCGAGCGCGGCCTGCACGGCGGCCTCGTTCTCCGCGTCCAGCGCGCTCGTCGCCTCGTCGAGCAGCAGCACGCGGGGGTTGCGCAGCAGCGCGCGGGCGAGGCTGACGCGCTGGCGCTGCCCGCCGGAGAGCCGCCCGCCGCCGGGGCCGAGCGGCGTGTCGTAGCCCCGGGGCAGCGCGGCCAGGAACTCATGGGCGCGGGCGGCGCGCGCGGCCTCCTCCACCTCCGCGCGGGTCGCGCCGGGCCGGCCGCAGGCGATGTTGGCGAAGGCGGTGTCGTCGAAGATCACCGCCTCCTGGCCCACGAAGGCGATGGCGTCGCGCAGGCTGGCCAGCGTCACCGCGCGGATGTCCGCGCCATCGAGCAGGATGCGCCCGGCGCCGGGATCGTAGAGGCGCGGCAGCAGCGCCAGCGCGGTGGATTTCCCCGCCCCCGAGGGCCCGACCAGCGCCACCGTCTCGCCCGGCCGCGCGTGCAGATCGAGGCGGCGGATGGCGGGCTCGCTCCGGCCGGGATAGCGGAAGGCCACGGCCTCGTAGCGGATCTCCCCGCGCCCGGCGGGCAGCGGGCGCGCATCGGGCGCATCGGCGATGGCCCGCGGCGCGTCCATCGCCGCGAAGACGCGCGCGAGCCCGGCGAAGCCTTCCTGCAGCGCGGCGTTGAGCGTGCCCAGCGCGCGGACCGGGCGCGCGGCGATGAGCACGGCGGCGATGAAGCCGGTGAACTCGCCGATCGTCCCCTGCCCCGTACTGACGCGCCAGCCCACCACCAGCAGCACGAGCGCCACGGTGACGCCGCCCAGCGCCTCCAGGATCGGGTCTATGCGCGCCCGGGCGCGGGCCATGCGCCAGAGGCTCTCGCGCCAGGCGGCGAAGGCGCGGGCCGCGCGCGCCTCCTCCTGCGCCTCGAGGCGATAGGTGCGGATCACGGGCGCGGCGGCGAAGCTCTCGTTCAGCAGGGCCGCCGTCTCGCCCGCGCGGTCCTGCATGCCAGAGGCGGCGCGGCGCACGCGCTTGCCGATCGCGGTGATGGGCCAGGCCGCGACCGGGTAGAGCAGCGCGGCCAGCAGCGCGAGCTGCCAGTCGAGCCAGAGCATGGAGGCCACCAGCCCGCCGATGGTCAGCGCATCGCCGATGCCGTTCACGCTGCGCGTGATCCCCTCGCGCACCGCCGTCGCGTCGGTGACGAAGCGGCTGGCCTGCCGCGCCGGGGCCTCGGCCGCCACCGCCGCGAGGTCGGCGCGCGTCAGCGCCCGGAACAGCGCGTTCTGCAGATGCTCGATGGCCCCCAGCGCCGCGCCCTGGAGGCTGACCTGCTGCAGGTAGAGGAAGCCGCCGCGCGCCGAGGTGGCGGCGACGATGACCAGCGGCAGCCACACCAGCGCCTCGGTCTCGCCCCGCGTGAACAGGTCGAAGGCCTGCTGGATGATGACGGGATAGAGCGCCGTGACGGCCGAAAGCCCCAGGGTGCAGAGCAGCGCGAGCAGCAGCCGGCCGCGCTCGGCCGAGAGATGCGCGCGCCAGAAGCGGCGCAGAAGGGAGAGGCTCGTCGTGTCGGGCATCGGCCCCGGCTATCAGCTTGCGTCGCGCCGGGCCAGTTCCCCCAGCCGCGCGAGGCAGGCCGCGCGGTCCGCCTCCGCGCCCCCCTCCAGCCACCAGCGGCGCAGTTCCGCCAGCAGCGCGCCGAGGCGCGGCCCGGGCGGGATGCCGAGCGCCACGCCGTCCCGCCCCTGCACCGGAAAGCGCGGCCCCTCGGGCAGGTCGCGGAAGGGGGCGAGGTCGAGTTCGGGCGCGCCGGCCTTGGCCACCAGCGCCGCCTCGAAGGGGGTGGCGAGGCCGCGCTCGGCTAGCTCGGCGGCGAAGCGGCGCAGGCTGCGCGCATCCCGCCCCGCGGGCAGGGCGGCCGCGGCATGCAGCGCGATGAGCCGCGCGCGCTCCTCGCCCGAGAGGCGCAGCCGCCGCGCCAGCGCGCCGATGTCCGTCCCGCGCGGCAGCAGCATGGCCAGCCGCAGCAGCACATCGCCCGCGCCCTCGGCGATGGCGGCATCCAGTCGCGCGGGCTCGCCCGCCTCGGGCAGCACGGCGGGGAGCACGCCCGTCTCGCGCATCAGGGCGAGCGCGGCGCGCGGGTCGGGCGCGGCGAGCAGCCGCTTGATCTCCATCCAGACCCGCTCGGCCGAGAGGCGGGCGAGGCCCGGCACGGCGGCGCGGATGGCGGCCAGCGCCGCCGCGTCCGGCTCGGGGCCGCCATAGCGGGCCTGGAAGCGGAAGAAGCGCAGGGCGCGCAGGTAGTCCTCGGCGAGGCGGGTGGCCGGATCGCCCACGAAGCGCACGCGGCGCGCACGCAGATCCTCCACGCCGCCGAAATAGTCGTGCAGCCCGCCCGCAGCGTCGAGCGACATGGCGTTGATGGTGAAGTCGCGCCGCGCCGCGTCCTCGCGCCAGTCGGTGGTCCAGGCCACCTCGGCGTGGCGGCCGTCCGTCGCCACGTCGCGGCGCAGGCTGGTCACCTCGATGGGCTGGCGCCGCAGCACGGCGGTGACGGTGCCGTGGGAAAGCCCCGTCTCGAACACCCTGAAGCCCGCGGCGCGCAGCCGGGCCGCGATCTCCTGCGGCGGAAAGGGGGCGGCCATGTCGATGTCCTGCACCGGCAGCCCGGCCAGGTGGTCGCGCACGCAGCCGCCCACGGCGCGCGCCCCGGGCAGGGCGGCGAAGACGCCCATGGGGGCGGGGGCGGCGAGGAAGGCGGGCAGGCTCAGCGCGGCCTCCCCTCGCCGCCGATCACCCGGCCGTCGGGCGAGATGCGCGCGGGCACATAGGCCTCGCCGCGCTCGAAGCTGCGCGAGAGCCCGTAGTGGAGGGCCCCGGCCAGCGCAGCCGCCACGCCGAGCAGCCCAAGGGCGAGCGCGATCACCGGCGGGCCCTTTGCGCCGCGCGCCCCGGAGAGCCGCCACCACAGGGCGTAGAGCAGGAAGGGCGCGGCGAAGAGGAGAAAGCCGAGGATGAGCGCCATGTCATGCAGTTGGGGTCGCCCCCGCCGCTGCGCGAGGGCGCGCCCCTCATCCGCGCAGCGCGCGGGCCAGGCTGACGAGGATGGCGGCGGTGGCGCCCCAGATGCGCTCCTCCTCATGCGGCCAGACCCAGTATTCGCGCAGCCGTCCCTTCCACTCCGCGCGTTCGCGCCTCGGCGCGGCCGGATCGAGCAGGGTGGCGAGCGGGAAGGCGAAGGCGTGCGCCACCTCGGCCGGGTCGGGGCGCAGGGCGAAGCCCGGCGCGAGCAGGCCGAGCACGGGGGTGATCTCGTAGCCCGTGCCGGTGCGGTGCGCGGGCAGCCGGCCCCGCAGCTCCGGCCAGTCGCGCGGCAGGCCCACCTCCTCCTCCGCCTCGCGCAGCGCGGCCTGTTCGGGGGTTTCGCCGGGCTCGATGCGCCCGCCGGGAAAGCTGACCTGCCCGGGATGGGAGGAGAGATGCGCCGCGCGCCGCGTCAGCAGCACGAAAGGCCGCGCGGGGTCCAGCACCAGGGGCACCAGCACCGCGGCGGGGCGCGCCGGCGGCTGCGGCGGCTCCGGCGCGTCATCGGCCCGGGACGGCGCGCCCCCCGCGAAGGCCCCGGGGCGGGCGAGGCGGGCGCGCAGCTCCTGCGGGCTCACTCCGCGGCCATGTCGAGGGCGGTGACCTCGTCGATGGGGAAGAACATCCCCTCGCTCCAGACGCCCATCACCTCGCGCCCGTCCAAGCGCTCGGGCACGGCGAGCGCGACGAGCTCGTAGAACACCGCGCGGTTGATCTTGGCCTCCAGCCCCTCGCGGATGGTGATGTAGGGGCGCGGCTCGCGCGTCTGCGGGTCGAGATGCACGCGGATGGGGTGCTTCGGCCCCGCGGTCACCACCTGGTCGCAGTTGGTGCGGAAGCTGAGGCATTGCTTGGGCGCGAGGCCGTCGCCGCAGTCGCAGTCGCGCCAGACCATCTCGACGGCGATGAAGGGCGCGTCCTCCACCGTGATGCGCGCGCGCTCCACCGGGGTTTCGAGGACGTAGCTTCCATCCGCCTCGCGCTTGAGGACCGAGGCGAAGAGGCAGACCAGCTCCTTCCGGCCGATGGGCGAGCCCTTGTAGTACCAGGTGCCGTCGCGCGCGATGCGCATGTCGATGTCACCGCAGTCCTGCCTTGCCCGCATCGGCGTCACCGCCCCCGCGCCGCGCGTCCATTCCGGCGCTGCGGCGCCATTCGACGCTTTGTTCCGGCGATCCGGCGGCATAGGCTTCCCTGACGACTCCCGGGGCGGACGGCCCTGGCGAGGGCCGATGGATCAGGCGGGGGAAGGCAGCACCGGCCCCACCCCTCGTCAATATGGGGACCGCGACCACATGGGTGAAGTGTCCGACACCGACTCCCTGCTCTCCGAGATCGAGGCGCTGGGCGCGCGGCTGCAGAAGGCGCGCCAGGCGGTCGGCCGGGTGATCTTCGGCCAGGAGGAGGTGGTGGAGCAGACGCTCATCACCCTGCTCTCCGGCGGCCATGTGCTGCTGGTGGGCGTGCCGGGCCTCGGCAAGACCAAGCTGGTCGAGACGCTGGGCACGGTGATGGGCCTCGAGGAGCGGCGCGTGCAGTTCACGCCCGACCTGATGCCGGCCGACATCCTGGGCAGCGAGGTGCTGGAGGAGGATGCCCACGGCAAGCGGGCCTTCCGCTTCCTGCCCGGGCCGATCTTCTGCCAGCTCCTGATGGCCGACGAGATCAACCGCGCGAGCCCGCGCACCCAGTCCGCGCTGCTGCAGGCCATGCAGGAGCGGAAGGTGGCGATCGGCGGGCAGGTCCTGCCCCTGCCCGAGCCCTTCCACGTGCTCGCCACCCAGAACCCCATCGAGCAGGAGGGCACCTACCCGCTGCCCGAGGCGCAGCTCGACCGCTTCCTGCTCGAGATCGAGGTGCACTACCCCGACGCGGCGGCCGAGCGGGCCATGCTGCTCGCCACCACCGGCGCGGCCGAGGCGAAGCCCGTGCCGGCGATGACGGGGCGCGAGCTGATCGCCGCGCAGCAGCTCATCCGCCGCATCCCGGTGGGCGAGCAGGTGGTGGACGCCATCCTCAAGCTGGTGCGCGGCGCCCGCCCGACCGAGGAGGGGCTGCCCGAGGTGCGCCAGAACCTGGCCTGGGGCCCCGGGCCGCGCGCGGCGCAGGCGCTGATGCTCGCCACCCGCGCCCGCGCGGTGCTGGACGGCCGCCTCGCCCCCAGCCTGGACGATGTGCTGGCCCTGGCCGAGCCGGTGCTGCGCCACCGCATGGCCCTCTCCTTCGCCGCGCGCGCCGACGGGGTGAAGGTGGCCGACGTGATCGGCGCGCTGAAGGCGAGCATTGGCTGAGGCCGCGCCCTCCCCCGCCATCGCGCCCGCCCGGGCGGAGGCGGCGGCCGCGCGGCTGCCGCCCCTGGTGGTGGAGGCCGAGCGGGTGGCCAGCACGGTGATGCACGGCATCCATGGCCGCCGCCGCTCCGGCACGGGCGACGCCTTCTGGCAGTTCCGCCCCTATCTGCCGGGCGATGCCGCCGCGCGCGTGGACTGGCGGCAGAGCGCCAAGGCCGACCGCCTCTTCGTGCGCGAGACGGAGTGGGAGGCGGCGCAGACCGTGGTGCTCTGGCGCGACCTCACGCCCTCCATGGACTGGTGCTCGGCGCGCGGGCTCGAGACGAAGCGCCACCGGGCGGAGCTGCTGCTGCTCGCCCTCGCCTCGCTGCTGCTGCGCGGGGGCGAGCGGGTGCGGCTGCTGCCCGGCCCCGCGCGCGCCTTCATGGGCCGCGCCGCCCTGCCCGCCCTGGCCCAGGCGCTGGCGCGCCCCGCCGCGCCCGATTCGCCGGAGGGCGATATGACGCTCGCCCGCCACGCGCGGCTGGTGCTGTTCGGGGATTTCCTGCAGCCGCTGCCCGAGGTGCAGGCCGCCCTCGCCTCCTTCGCCGCGCGGCCGGTGCGCGGGCAGATGGTGCAGGTGCTCGACCCGGCCGAGGAAAGCCTGCCCTACCAGGGCCGCGTGGTGTTCGAGGGGCTGGAGGGCGAGGCCCCCGTCGTGATCCCGCGCGTGGAGACGGTGCGCGGCCTCTATGCCGAGCGGCTGGCGGCGCACCGCGCCGCGCTCGGCACCTACGCCAGGACGGCGGGCTGGGGCTTCCTGACCCACCGCACCGACCAGCCGCCGCAGATGGCGCTGCTGGCGCTGTGGCAGGCGCTGAGCCCGGCATGAGGAAGGGGGCATGATCAGCTTCGCCGCCCCCTGGCTGCTGCTGGCCCTGCCGGCCCTGCCCCTGCTGTGGTGGCTGCTGCGCGTCACCCCGCCCCAGCCGCGCCGGCAGAGCTTCCCCTCGCCGCTGCTGCTGCGCGAGATGCCGCTCGCCGAGGAAACCCCCGCGCGCACGCCCTGGTGGGTGCTGCTGCTGCGCATCATGGCCGCGGCGCTGATCATCCTCGGCCTCGCCCGGCCGGTGCTGGGGCCGGGGGGCGCGACAGGCGGCGGCGGAACCCTGCTGCTGGTGCTCGACGATGGCTGGGCGGCGGGGCCGGACTGGCCGCTGCGGCTCGCCATCGCCCAGGCCGAGCTGGAGCGCGCGGGGCGCGAGGGGCGCGGGG
>JBKBSR010000062.1:0-12027 GCA_046291055.1 Roseococcus sp. | reverse complement strand
CGACCGCGTGGCCGATGCCCCGCCGCCCGCCCCCTCGCTGAAGGAGCGTTTCCTCGCCTTCCGCGACCGGATGGTGGCCGATCCCCGCTTCCGCGACTGGGCGGCGCGCTTCCCGCTCACGCGGCCGCTCGCGCGGCGCCGGGCGCGGGCGCTGTTCGATCTCAACGCGGGCTTCGTCTATTCGCAGATCCTCGCCGCCGCGGTGCGGCTCGGCGTCTTCGAGGCGCTGCGCGAGGGGCCTCGGCCCCTGCCCTGGCTGGCGCAGCGGCTCTCGCTCTCCACCGACGCGACGATCCGTCTGATGGAGGCGGCGGCGGCGCTGAAGCTCGTGGCGCCGCGCGCGGGCGGGCGCTATGGCCTCGGCGCGCTGGGCGCCGCGCTGGTGGACAACCCCGGCGTGGCCGCGATGGTGGAGCACCATGCCCTGTTCTACGCCGACCTCGCCGACCCCGTGGCGCTGCTGCGCAACCCGCGCGGCGGCACGCGGCTTTCGCGCTACTGGGCCTATGCGGGCAATGCGGAGGCGGCGTCGCTCGAAGCCGGCGCGGTGGGCGAGTACAGCGCGCTCATGGCCGCCTCCCAGCCCATGATCGCGGCCGAGATCCTCGCCGCCTGCGACCTCTCGCGCCACCGCCGGCTGATGGATGTGGGCGGCGGCGAGGGCGCCTTCCTCTGCGCCGCGGGGCGGCGTCACCCGGAGCTCGAGCTGGTGCTGTTCGACCTGCCGGCCGTGGCCGAGCGGGCGCGGGCGCGCTTCGCCCGCGAAGGGCTCGCCGCCCGGGCCGAGGCGCATGGCGGCGACTTCCACACCGACGCGCTGCCGCGCGGGGCGGACGCCATCTCCCTCGTGCGCGTGGTGCATGACCATGACGACGCGGAGGTGCGCGCCCTGCTGCGCCGCGTCCATGCCGCCCTGCCGCCCGGGGGCGTGCTGCTGCTGGCCGAGCCCATGTCCGGCACGCCGGGCGCGGAGCCGGTGGGCGAAGCCTATTTCGGCTTCTACCTGCTCGCCATGGGCCGCGGCCGCCCGCGCCGCATGGAGGAGCTGCAGGCCATGCTGCGCGATGCGGGCTTCCGTGAGAGCCGCCCCCTTCCCACCCGGACGCCGATGCTGACCAGCCTGCTCCTCGCCACGGCCTGATCCGGCCCCTCCGCGTCCCGCAACGGTCATCGCCTCTTGGCGGCCGTGCGGCCTATGGTGCAGGAAGCATGCTGCACCGCACGGAGCCCCGGATGAACGAGACGCCGAGCGACGCCCTGCCCCGCCTCTGGTCCGCCGAGACGCGGCCGGGCGAGGCGCCGCGGGGCCGTCGCGGCCTTGTCGTCGGCATCGCCAACGCGCGCAGCATCGCCTATGGCTGCGCCGCCGCGCTGCGCGCCTGCGGGGCCGAGCTCGCCATCACCCGGCTCAACGAGAAGGCGGAGCCGCATGCACGCCCGCTGGCCGAACGCCGCGCCCCGCAGCAGCGCCTCGTGGACATCGCGGAGGTCGGGCGCGTCGTCGCCTTCCTGGTCAGCGGCGCGGCATCGGGCATGACGGGCGAGGTCATCCATGTGGATGGCGGGCTGCGCATCCGGGCCTGATCCGGGCGGCATGACATGCCGCACGTATCCCGCACGCCGGGTTGGCGGGCCGCGGCGCGCCAGAACAGAGGCATACCAGCGGCCGCGCCGCCATCTCACGAGTCACAGACAGCGACCGCTGGCATGAGCATGCCGCCCTCCCTCCTCGTCCTCAACGCGGGCTCCTCCTCGCTCAAGTTCGCCGCCTATGCCGCCGCCGGCGACAGGCCCGCGCCGCTCTGCGCGGGGCAGGTGGAGGGGCTGGGCGCAGCGGCGCGCTTCCGCGCGCGCGGGCCCGGCGGCGAGGCGCTGGCCGACCGGCGCTGGGAGGGCGGCGGCGCGCCCGCCACGCATGAGGAGGCGCTCGCCACCGTCATCGCCTGGCTGCCGCAGGTGCTGGGCCCGCGCCCGCCCCTGGCCATCGGCCACCGCGTCGTGCATGGCGGGGCGGAGTTCGCCGCGCCGGTGCGCCTCTCGCCCCCGGTGATGGAGCGGCTGCGCGCCCTGATCCCCCTCGCGCCGCTGCACCAGCCGCACAACCTCGCGGGCATCGAGGCGGCGGCGCGGCATTTCCCGGGCGTGCCGCAGATCGCCTGCTTCGACACCGCCTTCCACCGCACCCAGCCCGAGGTCGCCGAGCGCTTCGCCCTGCCCGACCGATACTTCCGCCAGGGCATTCGCCGCTACGGCTTCCACGGGCTCTCCTACGAATCCATCGCGCGCCTGCTGGCGGCCGAGGATGCGGCGCTGGGCGCGGCGCGCCTCGTGGTCGCGCATCTGGGCAATGGCGCCTCGCTCTGCGCCATCGCCGGCGGGCGGAGCGTGGCGACGAGCATGGGCTTCACCGCGCTCGACGGCGTGCCGATGGGCACGCGCTGCGGCCAGCTCGACCCGGGCGTGGTGCTCCACCTGCTCGACGCCATGGGCATGACCACCGCGGAGGTGGCGCGGCTGCTCTACCACGAGAGCGGCCTCAAGGGCCTCTCCGGCATCTCGCAGGACGTGCGCGAGATCGAGGCGGCGGGCGGCGAGGCGGCCGAACGCGCGCTCGGCCATTTCGCCTATCGCGTGCGGCGCGAGATCGCGGCGCTGGCCACCACCATGGGCGGGCTCGACGCGCTGGTGTTCACCGCCGGGATCGGCGAGAACGCGACGGGCGTGCGCGCGCGCATCTGCGAGGGGCTCGGCTTTCTCGGCATCGCGCTGGATGCCGCCGCCAATGCGCGCAACGCGCCGGAGATCGGCGCCGGCCCGGTGCGGGTGCTGGTGCGCCCCACCGACGAGGAAGGCATGATCGCCGCCCACTGCCTTGCCCTGATCGCCCCGGCGACGGAGACGCTGCCATGACCGCCCCCCACCCCGCCTCGGCCTTCCTCGAGCTCGCGGAGCGCGGCCAGCAGGCCTGGCGCCGCATGGCCGCGCAGGCGCAGGGCGTGATGGACCTCGCCGCGGCGCGCGCCATCGGCCTCGCCGCGAGCCGGCCGCGCCTGCCCGAGTCGCTGCCCCCGCCCGCCCCGCCGCCGGCGCTGTTCGCCGCGGCGGCGGAATATGCGGTGGACGCGGGGCAGCGCGGCGCGCTCTTCCTCGACATCATGCGCCAGGCGGGCAACATCTTCATCGCGCACGAGGAGGCGGGCTGCCCGCCCGTGCTCGTCTTCGACTACGAGACGCTGCTCGACGGCCGCCACCTGCCGCGCCCGGTGAACTACGCGCTGGTGCGCATCCTTCCGCCGCGCGGCCTGCCCGCGACCGATCCGGCGCTGCGCCCCTTCGTGATCGTGGACCCGCGCGCGGGGCACGGCGCAGGCATCGGCGGCTTCAAGTCCGACAGCCAGGTGGGCGTGGCGCTGCGGCGCGGCCACCCGGTCTATTTCGTGATCTTCTTCCGCGACCCCGAGCCGGGGCAGACCATCCTCGACATCACCGCGGCCGAGGGCGCCTTCCTGCGCCTCGTGCGCGAACGCCACCCGGACGCGCCCAAGCCCGTGGTGATCGGCAACTGCCAGGGCGGCTGGGCGGTGATGATGCTTGGCAGCGCCGAGCCCGATCTGGTCGGGCCGCTGGTGCTGAACGGCGCGCCGCTCTCCTACTGGGCGGGCGAGAAGGGGCGCAACCCGATGCGCTACCTGGGCGGGCTCGCGGGGGGCGGCTGGCCCGCCGCGCTGCTCGCCGATCTCGGCAACGGGCGCTTCGACGGCGCGAACCTGGTGCTGAACTTCGAGGCCCTCTCGCCCGCCAACACCTGGTTCCGCAAATACTGGGACCTCTACGAGAAGGCCGACCACGAGGGGCCGCGCTTCCTCGAGTTCGAGCGCTGGTGGGGCGGCTTCTTCCTGATGAACCGCGACGAGATCGGCTGGATCGTGGACAACCTCTTCATCGGCGACCGCTTCGCCCAGGGCGCGCTGGCCGGGCCGGAGCAGGGGCGCTTCGACATGCGCGCGGTGCGCTCGCCCATCATCGTCTTCGCCTCGGCGGGCGACAACATCACGCCCCCGGGCCAGGCGCTGCGCTGGATCGCGGACGTCTATCGCGACGAGCGCGAGATCCGCGCGCGCGGGCAGACCATCGTCTATCTCCTGCACGAGGAGATCGGGCACCTCGGCATCTTCGTCTCGGGCAAGGTGGCGCGGAAGGAACACAGCGAGATCGCGACCACGCTCGAGATGATCGAGGCGGTGGCGCCCGGCCTCTACGAGATGGTGATCACCGAGGAGGGCGGGACCAACACGCCCTACGCCGTCGAACTCGTGGAGCGGAAGATGAGCGACATCCGCGCCCTGGCCGGCGAGGCGGACAACCACGCCTTCCCCGCCGTGGCGCAGATTTCCGAGCTCACCCAGCGCCTCTACGACACGGCCGCGAGCCCCGTGGTGCGCGCGCTGGCCACCGAGGCGGGGGCGGAACTGCGCCGCCAGCTCCATCCGCTGCGGCTGCGCCGCACGCTGCTCTCCGACCGCAATCCCTTCCTCGCCTGGGTGGCGCCGGCGGCGGAGCTCGCGCGCCGGCACCGCGCGCCCGCCGCGGCCGACAACCCCTTCCTCGCCTGGGAGCGCCTCTTCGCCGATGCGGTGGAGGAGGGGATCAACCGCTGGCGCGAGGCACAGGAGGCGGTGGCGGAGGTCGCCTTCCACGCCGTCTATGGCGGCCTCGCCGCGCTCGGCATCGGCGCGCGCACCCCGGTCCGCGCCGACGGAGAGGGGCAGGAGGCGGCGCTGCTGGAGGAGGCGGCCCGCCGCGCCGAGCGCCTGGCGCCGCGGGGCGGCTATGCGGAGGCGGTGGTGCGCATGCTCGTGCTGCTGGCCGAGGCGCGGGGCGGGGTGCGGCGCTCCCGCCTCGAACGTTCCAACGCGCTGCTGACGACGGAGGAGCCGTTCCGCTCCCTCTCGCCCGAGCAGCGCCAGGAGATGATCCGCGAGCAGACGCTGATCGTCGCGCTGCAGCCCGCCCTGGCGCTGGAAAGCCTGCCGCTGCTGCTGCCGGAGGCGGAGGAGCGCCGGCGCGCGCTGACGGCGGTGGAGGGCGTGGCGGGCCCAGAGGAGGAGCTGGGCGAGCACGCCCGCGCCATGCTGGCGCGGCAGCGCGCGGTGCTGGGGCTGGGCGGCGGGGAATGAGCCGGGCGGGACTCGAACCCGCGACCACATGATTAAAAGTCACGTGCTCTACCAACTGAGCTACCGGCCCGCCTGGCCCGGCCCGGCGCAGAAACCGCGCCGCGGCCGGGAAGTCAACGGCCGATCAGGCCGGGATGTCGGCCATCACCTGCATGCGGATCAGCCGGTCGGGGTTGCGCACGATGCCGTTCGGCCCCTGGCCGCGCGCGATGCGGTCCACATGCTCCATGCCGGCCGTCACTTGGCCCCAGATGGTGTACTGGCCGTTCAGGAAATCGCCCGGCGCGAACATGATGAAGAACTGGCTGTTCGCGCTGTTCGGATCCTGCGCCCGCGCCATGCCGCAGGTGCCGCGCAGGAAACGCGCGCGCGAGGCGGGCACGAACTCGGCCGGCAGGTCGGGGAAGCCGCGGTCGCGGAAGCCGCCCGTGCCGGTGCCCGTGGGGTCGCCCCCCTGCGCCATGAAGCCCTCGATGACGCGGTGGAAGGGCGTGCCGTCATAGAGGCCCTGGCGCGTCAGCGTCTTGATGCGCTCGACATGGCGCGGCGCGAGGTCGGGGCGGAGCTGGATGGTGACGAGGCCGTTGTCCTTGAGCGTCATGCGCAGCATGTTCTCCCGGTCCGGCGCGGCGCCCTGGGCTTCGGCCTCGGTGGTGTCGGTCATGATGAATCCCGTTGCGATGAAGGGGGTGGCGAGAAGGGCGCGGCGGTTCATGTCTGTTCCTCCGTGCAGGGTCGGGGCGCTCAGTCGGCCGCGGGGCGGCGGACGCGCGCGAGGGTGCGCTCCAGCGTGAGCGGCGGGACGAAGGAGGAGATGTCCCCGCCGAGCTGCGCGATCTCCTTCACGAAGCGGGAGGAGATGAAGTGGTTGCGCTCGCTGGCCATGAGATAGACCGCCTCGATGTCCGGAGCGAGGCGGGCGTTCATGCCGGCCATCTGGAACTCGTAGTCGAAATCGGTCACCGCGCGCAGGCCGCGCACGATCATCTGCGCGCCGAGCTCGCGCGCGAAGTGCACGAGCAGCCCGGTGAAGGGGCGGACCTCGATCAGGCAGCCGCTGCGCCGGGCGATCGCGTCCATCTCCGCACGGACGAGTTCCGCCCGTTCCTCCAGCGGAAAGAGCGGGCCCTTGCCAGCGTTCATCGCAACCCCGACCACCAGCCGGTCCACCAGCCGCGCGGCGCGGCCGATCACGTCCAGATGCCCGTTGGTGATGGGGTCGAAGGTGCCCGGATAGAGGGCCACACGCTCAACCATTCGGCTCGGCCTCCTCCTCGCCATCCTCCAGCACGGGGAAGCAGCTCGTCACCTGCTCCTCCTCGTCGAGGCGCTGCAGCATCACGCCCTGGGACTGTCGGCCGGTCTGGCGCACCTGGTCTGCCTCGAAGCGGATGGCCTGGCCCGCGTCGGTCATCATCATGATGTGATCGCCCGAGGCGACCACGAAGGTCGCCACCACGCGGCTGCCGGTGCGGCGGCTGAAGGCGATGTTGGTGATGCCCTGCCCGCCGCGCCCCGTGACGCGATACTCGTAGGCGCTGGTCCGCTTGCCGAAGCCGCGCTCGGTCACGGTGAAGAGGAACTGCTCGGCGCGCTCCAGCTCCTTCTCGCGCTCCGGCGAGAGGGCGATGGCCTCGGCGGGCGCCTCGCCCTCCTCCGCGGGCTGCGGGGCCGGCTCGGCCTCCTCGCCGGCCGCGCGGCGGCGCTGCGCGGCGAGGCGCAGATAGGCCTCGCGCTCGGCCGCGGAGGCCGCGACATGGCGCAGCACCGCGAGCGCGATCACCGCATCGCCCGGGGCGAGACGGATGCCGCGCACCCCCGTCGAGTCGCGCCCGGCGAAGACGCGCAGCGTCTCCGCATCCGCCGTGAAGCGTATCGCCTTGCCGAGACGGGTGGCGAGCAGCACGTCGTCGCCCTCATGGCAGGTGGCCACGCCGATCAGCGCCTCGCCCTCGGCGAGCTTCATGGCGATGAGACCGGAGGCGCGGATGTTGCGGAAATCCGAAAGCCGGTTGCGCCGCACATCGCCGCCCGAGGTGGCGAAGACGAGGTGCAGCGCGTCCCACAGCCCCTCGTCCTGCGGCAGGGGCAGCACGGCGGTGACGCTCTCGCCCTCCTGCAGCGGCAGGATCTGGCGCAGCGAGCGCCCCTTGCCGGCCGGCCCGCCCTCCGGGAGCTGCCAGACCTTCTCGCGATAGGCCATCCCGCGCGAGGTGAAGAACAGCACCCACTGGTGGGTGTGCGCGACGAAGCTGCGCACCACCACGTCGTCGGCGCGGGTGGCCGCGGCGGCCCGCCCCTTGCCGCCGCGGTTCTGCGCGCGGAACACGTCGAGCGGCGTGCGCTTCACGTAGCCGTCGCGCGTCAGCGTCACCACCATGGAGGCGGGGGCGATCAGGCTCTCGTCGTCGATGTCGGCGTCGCTGTCCTCGATGCGCGTCAGCCGCGGCGCGGCCAGCGTGGCGCGCACGGCGCGCAGTTCCTCGGCCATCACCTCCATGCGGCGCGGATGGCTGGCGAGGATGTCCAGCAGCTCGGTGATGCGCGCGCCCAGCTCGCGCAGCTCGGCGTCGATCTTCTCGCGCTCGAGCCCCGTCAGGCGCTGCAGGCGGAGCTCCAGGATGCCGCGGGCCTGCGCCTCGGTCAGGCGCATGGTGCCCTCGGCCGAGAGCACATTGCCCTCGTCCTGCACCAGCGCCACCAGCGGCGCCACGTCGGCGGCCGGCCAGTCGCGCGCCATCAGCGCCGCGCGCGCGGCCGCCGCATCCGCGCTCTCGCGGATCAGACGGATCACCTCGTCGATGTTCGCCACCGCGATGGCCAGGCCGATCAGCGTGTGCGCCCGATCCCGCGCCTTGCCGAGCCGGTGGCGCGAGCGGCGCAGGATCACCTCCTCGCGGAACTCGATGAAGGCGAGCAGCGCCTCGCGCAGGCCCATCTGCTGCGGCCGCCCCTTGTGCAGCGCGAGGAAGTTCACCGCGAAGCTGACCTGGAGCTGCGTCATGCGGTAGAGCGTGTTGAGCACGATCTCCGCCACCGCATCCTTCTTCACCTCGATGACGATGCGCAGCCCGGAGCGATCGGACTCGTCGCGCAGGTCGCTGATGCCCTCGATCTGCTTGGTGCGCACGAGTTCGGCGATGCGCTCGATCAGCGCGGCCTTGTTCACCTGGTAGGGGATCTCGGTGACGATGACGGCCTGGCGGCCGCCCTTCATCTCCTCGATCTCGCAGGCGGCGCGCAGCGGGATGGAGCCCCGACCCGTCTCGAAGGCGGCGCGGATGCCCCCCCGGCCGAGAATGATGCCGCCCGTCGGGAAATCGGGGCCCGGCATGATCTCCATCAGGCGCGACAGCGGCGTGTCGGGATCGGCGATCAGCGCGAGGGCGGCGTCGATCACCTCGGCGGGGTTGTGGGTGGGGATGTTGGTGGCCATGCCCACGGCGATGCCGCCCGCCCCGTTGACGAGAAGATTGGGGAAGGCGGCCGGCAGCACGCGCGGCTCCTCGGCGCTCTCGTCGTAGTTGGGCGCGAAATCGACGGTGTCCTCGTCGATTCCCTCGAGCAGCGCGGCGGCGGCGCGGGCGAGCCGCACCTCGGTGTAGCGCATGGCCGCGGGCGGGTCGCCGTCCATCGAGCCGAAATTGCCCTGCCCGTCCACCAGCGGCACGCGCATGGAGAAGGGCTGGGCCATGCGCACCATGGCGTCGTAGATCGCCGCATCCCCGTGCGGGTGGTACTTGCCCATCACGTCGCCCACCACGCGGGCGGATTTGCGGTGCGGCTTGTCGGCCGTGTAGCCGGCCTCCTGCATGGCGAAGAGGATGCGCCGGTGCACCGGCTTCAGCCCGTCGCGCACATCGGGCAGCGCGCGGCTGACGATCACGCTCATCGCGTAATCGAGGTAGGAGCGGCGCATCTCCGTCTCGAGGGCGATGGGCGCCACGTCCTCAGGCTTCTCGGTGTTGTCGCTCAAACGCTCTGTTCCTCAGGACCGGCGATGCGGCCCGGGCTGGGCTGATGGAGGGGGAGGGGCGCGCCTCAGAAGGGGATGTCGTCGTCCAGATCGGCTTTGCGGGTCGCGTCCCAGCCGCCGCTGCGCGCGCCGCCGGAGCGCGCGGGCGCCGCCCCGCCCGTGGGGCGTTCGGCGCCCCCGCCATAGCCGCGCTCCTCGCCGCCCTCGCCCGCCCCGCCGCGGCCGCCGACGAGCGCGAGCTCGCCCCGGTAGGGACGCAGCACGATCTCCGTGGTGTAGCGGTCCTGGCCCGACTGGTCCTGCCACTTGCGGGTCTCGAGCTGGCCCTCGATGTACACCTCGCTGCCCTTCTTCAGGTAGCGCTCGGCAATCTCGCCCAGCTTCTCGTTGAAGATGGCGACGGAGTGCCACTCCGTGCGTTCCTGGGGGTTGCCGTCGCGGTCCTTGTAGCGTTCGGAGGTGGCGATACGCAGGTTCACCACCCGCCCGCCATTCTGGAAGTTCCGCACCTCGGGATCCTTCCCGAGCCGGCCGAGGATGATCACCTTGTTCACGCCGGCCATGGGGCGCGCCTCCTGACGCTGTTCGGGGTGGGCAAAACGGAGCGCCAAACTACCTCTTGCGGGCCGCCGCGCCAACCCGCGGCCCCCTTCCGGCCCCCTGGCCGACCTGCGACAAGCCCGCCCATGCCGCCCGCCCGGAGCCACTTCCATGCCGCGTGACAGCGCCCCCCGAACCGGCCCGTCCGAGACCGGCCTCATCCGCGTGCGCGGGGCGCGCACCCACAACCTGAAGTCGCTCGACCTCGACCTGCCGCGCAACCGGCTGATCGTGCTGACGGGCCTCTCCGGCTCGGGCAAGTCCTCCCTCGCCTTCGACACCATCTACGCCGAGGGCCAGCGGCGCTATGTCGAGAGCCTCTCGGCCTATGCCCGGCAGTTCCTCCAGCTCATGGAGAAGCCGGACGTGGACTCGATCGAGGGGCTCTCGCCCGCCATCTCGATCGAGCAGAAGACCACCAGCCACAACCCGCGCTCCACCGTCGGCACCGTCACCGAGATCCACGACTACATGCGCCTGCTCTGGGCGCGCGTGGGCGTGCCGCACTCCCCCGCCACCGGCCTGCCCATCGAGGCGCAGACCGTGAGCCAGATGGTGGACCGCGTGCTGGCCATGCCCGAGGGCGCGCGGCTCCTGATTCTCGCGCCCGTGATCCGCGGCAAGAAGGGCGAATACCGCAAGGAGCTCGCGGAATACCAGCGCCGCGGCTTCGAGCGGGTGAAGATCGACGGCGCGCTGCACCTGATCGCGGAGGCGCCGAAGCTCGACAAGAAGCTGAAGCACGACATCGAGGTGGTGGTGGACCGCGTGGTGGTGCGCGAGGGGATCGCCCAGCGCCTCGCCGAGAGCTTCGAGACGGCGCTCGCCCTCGCCGACGGCATCGCCTACGCCGAGAACGCCGATACGGGCGAGCGCACGGTCTTCAGCCAGAAATTCGCCTGCCCCGTCTCGGGCTTCTCCATCGAGGAGATCGAGCCGCGCCTCTTCTCCTTCAACTCGCCGCAGGGCGCCTGCCCGGCCTGCGACGGGCTCGGCGCCGAGAGCTTCTTCGACCCCGCGCTCGTCGTGCCCAACGAGGCGCTCAGCCTCAAGGAAGGCGCCATCGCCCCCTGGGCGGGCAACGCCTCCAGCCCCTATTACGACCAGACGCTGGCCTCGCTCGCGCAGCACCTCAGGATCGGGCTGGAGAAGCCCTGGGAGGAGCTGCCCGCCGAGGCGCGGGCGGCGATCCTGTTCGGCACCAAGGGCGAGCCGGTGACGCTGCGCTACCGCGACGGGCTGCGCGCCTACGAGGTCTCCAAGCCCTTCGAGGGGGTGATCGCCAATCTCGAACGCCGTTTCCGCGAGACCGACAACCCCTGGGTGCGCGAGGATCTGGCGCGCTATCGGGCAGAGAAGCCCTGCCACGCCTGCGGCGGGCACCGGCTGCGACCGCAGGCCCTGGCGGTGAAGGTCGCGGGCCGCCACATCGGCGAGGTGAGCGCCCTCTCCATCCGCCGCGCGCGCGAATGGTTCGCGGGCGTCAACGCCACCCTCACGCCCCAGCGCCGGGAGATCGCGCGCCGCATCCTGCGCGAGATCGAGGAGCGCCTGCAGTTCCTGGTGGATGTGGGGCTCGACTACCTCTCGCTCGCGCGCGGCAGCGCCACCCTCTCGGGCGGCGAGAGCCAGCGCATCCGCCTCGCCTCGCAGATCGGCTCGGGCCTCACCGGCGTGCTCTACGTGCTGGACGAGCCCTCCATCGGCCTGCACCAGCGCGACAACGAGCGGCTGCTCGCCACGCTGCGCCGCCTGCGAGACCTCGGCAACACCGTGCTGGTGGTGGAGCACGACGAGGACGCGATCCGCAGCGCCGATCATCTGGTGGACATCGGCCCCGGCGCCGGCGCGGCCGGCGGTACAGTGGTGGCGCAGGGCACGCCCGCCGAGGTGGCGGCGCACCCGGATTCCCTCACGGGCGCCTATCTCTCGGGGCGGCGCGGAATCCCCCTGCCCGCCGCGCGCCGCCCGCCCGACCCTCGACGGGTGCTGCGCGTGGTCGGCGCCACAGGCAACAACCTGAAGGACGTGACCGCGGAGTTCCCCCTCGGCGCCTTCACCGCCGTCACCGGCGTCTCGGGCGGCGGCAAGTCCACACTGGTGATCGAGACGCTGTTCAACGGCCTCGCCCGCCGGCTCGCGGGCAGCGCGGTCGTTCCCGCGCCGCACGCGCGCATCGAGGGCGTCGAGTTCCTCGACAAGGTGATCGACATCGACCAGTCGCCCATCGGCCGCACGCCGCGCTCCAACCCCGCCACCTACACCGGGCTCTTC
>JBKBSR010000416.1:0-2268 GCA_046291055.1 Roseococcus sp. | reverse complement strand
GCCCCGGCCCCTCTGGCAGCGCGATGGCGCCATCCCGCGGCACGAGGCGCTCGCCATAGGGCGCGCGATCGAGGTCTGCGAAGTAGATCTCGATCGGCTCCTCCTCCTCGCTCGCCGCCAGGAAGTGCAGCGTCGCGAGCAGGCCCGGGCCGAAATAGGGGCAATGCGGCACCAGCCGCACGCCCATCTCCCGCGCCAGTTCCGCGACCTCCAGCATCGCCGAGATCCCGCCGATCTTGGTGACCGAGGGCTGCGCCACGTCCACCGCGCGCAACTCGAACATGCGGCAGAAATCCTCGACCGTGCCGTTGCATTCCCCGGCCGCGACCGGCACCGGCGATGCGGCGCGGATGCGCGCGATGGCGGGGATGTCCTCGGGCGGCCAGACCGGCTCCTCGACCCAGGCGGCGTTCATCGGCGCGACCGCCTCGCAGAATTCGATCGCCTCCGCCTCGCTGTCCCATGCGCAGTTGATGTCGAGCATCAGCGGCACCTCCGGCGCGGCGCGGTGCGCCGCGGCGATGCAGCGCAGGTCCACCTCGTGCAGCTTGATGAGGCGATAGCCGCGCCCGAGCGCGCGCACGACGTTGCGTGCGACATCCTCCGGATCGCCGTAGCGCAGCAGGCTCGCATAGGCCGGCACCGAGGCGCGCTGCGCGCCGCCGAGCAGCGCGTGCAGCGGCCGCCCCTCGGCCTTCGCGCGGATGTCCCACAGCGCGATGTCGATGGCCGAGAGGCCGAAGGTGACCGGCCCGTTCCGCCCGAAATTGTGCAGGCGGCGGAAGAGGCGGCGCATCAGACCCGTGATGTCGCGCGCATCCTCGCCGATGCAGGCGGGCGCGATCAGCCGTTCGACCGCATCCTTCGTCGTCTCCGCCAGGGTGAAGCCGAAACCCTCGCCCCAGCCATGGATCCCCGCATCCGTCTCGACGCGCACGAGCAGCGTGTCCATCGCGCGCAGATGCAAGTTGCCGCCGACGCCGGCGGCGCTCGCGCCATAGCCGAAGCCGGTTCGGTGGTGATGGGTGGTGACGCGGGTGATCCTCATCGGCCTTGCCTTCCGTGCGGCGCGCATCGCGCCGATACTGCGCGCAGGCGCCGGCGGGAAGAAGCCGCGCCGCGAGGATGGCCATGAATGCAAGCCCTGCCGTCACCGACCGCGCGGCCTGGGAAGCGGCGGGCGAGTGGTATCACGCCTGGTTCACCGGCATCGTGCTGATGGCGGTCTCCCGCCGCGGGCCGGCCGATGCTGCGGACCTCGTCTTCCGCATCTTCCGCCGCCAGCAGCAGGCGACCTTCCTTCCAGGCCTTGCGAAACTCGGCCTCTCGGGCCTTTCGCCGGCGGTGGCGGCCGCGCGCTACCACTATCTCTCGAACTTCATCGGCGGCGTCGGGGTCGAGTATGTCGAGGAATCCCCCCGCAAGGCCTGGATCCGCTACCCGCCGCCGCGCTGGGTCTGGCCGGGTGCGGCCATCTGCGGCATCCCCTCCGAGGTGAACGCCGCGATGCTGCGCGGCTGGCACGCGAACAACGGCGTGATGCTCGGCCGCCTCGGCCTCGGCTTCGTCTGCACGGGGCAGACGGTGGATGGCGATCCGGGCCTCGAGGGCTACTACATCGAACACGAGCGCGACCTCGCGGAAGAGGAGCGGCTGCGCTTCGCGAAGCAGGAGAGCATGCCGCGCTTCGATCCGGCCGCCGCGCCCCGCCTGCCGTCCGCCGACTGGCCGGCGGAACGTCTCGCCAAGGCGAAGCGTGGCTATGCGATGGAGTACTGCCGCAGCGCGATCGAGGCCGCGCTGGCGCTGTTCGGGTCCGAGCAGGGCGGTGCGCTGCTTGGCCATGCCGCGCGGCTGACGGCCATGCAGCATGTCCATGCCACGGCGGCCGCGCTCGGCGTGCAGGACTTCGCGGCCTTCCTCGTGGCGCTGGCCCGGGCCGAGGGCGATGCCGCGCGCGCCGAGGTGCAGCCGGATGGCGCCACGATCATCACCCGCGACGCCGTCACCCCGCTGCGCGGCATCGCCGATCCCGCCGCCTTCGCGGCCTGGGAGGGGCTGCTCGCCGGCGCGCTGGCGGCCTGGGACCGCTTCGCGCGGCTGCAGCGGATCGCGCCCCTGGCCTGGCGCCTGTCGGGCCGCTGAACCCGCCTGCTTGGTGCGGCCGGCGCGGGCGCAGCGCGTCATGCCGCCGGCAGCATCCGCCGCGACGCCGCCGCTGCGGGCGCCAGCGCGGTCTGGCCCGCCGCGAAATCGAAGCGATGCGCC
>JBKBSR010000415.1:0-2271 GCA_046291055.1 Roseococcus sp. | reverse complement strand
ACAAGGCTCTGAAGAGCGTGCTGGATGGCGGGATCGAGGGCCGGCCCGCGAATGTCCTGTTCTACGCGACGAGCAACCGCCGCCACCTGATGCCGCGCGAGATGATCGAGAACGAGCGCGGCACCGCCATCAACCCCGCCGAGGCGGTGGAGGAGAAGGTGAGCCTCTCCGACCGCTTCGGCCTCTGGATCGGCTTCCACAACTGCGACCAGGAGAGCTTCTTCGCCATGGTGGAGGGCTATGCGGACGCCTTCTCGCTGCCGGTGACGCGCGAGGCGCTGCACAAGGCCGCCATCGAGTGGTCGGTCACGCGCGGGGCGCGCTCGGGGCGGGTGGCGTGGCAGTTCATCCAGGACCTGGCCGGGCGGCTCGGGGTGCGGGTGGCATGAGGTTCCTCGAGACGCTGGAGGAGCTGCACGCCCTCTACGGCACGCCCGGCCCGGCCTCGCTGCGCAAGGAGGCGCCGCGCATCACCCCGCACTACCGCCGCATCATCGAGGCCGCGCCCTTCCTCGCGCTCGCCACCGCAGGCCCCGAGGGGCTCGACTGCTCGCCGCGCGGGGACCGGCCGGGCGAGCTGGTCCGCATCCTGGACGAGGCGACGCTCGCGCTGCCCGATCGCCGCGGGAATGACCGCATCGACAGCCTGCGCAACATCCTGCGCGACCCGCGCGTGGCGCTGATGTTCCTCATCCCCGGCAGCGGCAACGCCCTGCGCGTGAACGGGCGCGCGCGCATCACGGCCGACGCCGCGCTGTGCGCCAGCTTCGCGGTGGAGGGAAAGACGCCGCGCAGCGTCGCCGTCATCGCCATCGAGACGATCTACTTCCAGTGCGCGCGCGCGGTGCTGCGCGCCCGGCTCTGGGAACCCCATCCCGCGCCCGATCTGCCGACGCCCGGCGAGATCCTCGCCGCCATGACGGAGGGCGAGGTGGGCGGGCCGCGCTATGACGCCGAATGGCCCGACCGCGCGGCAAGGACGCTGTGGTGAGGCCCCCTGCCCAGGCGTGAGGCGGCGCGGCGGGCGCCTGCCCGCCGCACGGGCGGAGCGCGCTCCGTCGGCGCATTCGGGGTCGTTTTTCGCGTTCCCGCGCGGGGCGGCGGCCCGCATGACTCCCGCGTCATCCGCCGCCGGAGGATCGCCCATGCTGCCCCGCCGCTCCCTTCTCGCCACGCCCGCCCTCATCGCCGCGCTCGGCGCCAGCGAGGCGGAGGCGCAGCAGGCCCAGCCGCTGCGCATCGCCATGTCCATCGGCGATGTCCCGCGCCTCTGGGGCGGGCCGGAGGCGGGCTTCGAAGGCGTGCGCTTCGGCGCCTACTTCGTCTATGACGCGCTGGCGCAGTGGGATCTTTCCAGCGCCGACCGCGCCTCCGGCATCGAGCCCGCGCTGGCCACCGCCTGGCGCGTGGACGAGGCGGATCGCCGCCGCTGGATCATCACGCTGCGGCAGGGCGTGCGCTTCCACGACGGCTCCCCCTTCGACGCGGACGCGGCGATCTGGAACTTCGACGCGATCTTCAACCAGCAGGCCCCGCAGTTCGAGCCGACGCGCTCGGCGCTGGTGCGCGGGCGGCTCACCTCGGTCGGCAGCTACGAGAAGCTGGACGCGCAGACCATCGCCGTCACCACGCGCGAGGTGGACGCGAGCTTCCCCTACCAGCTCGCCTTCATCTGGTTCGCCTCGCCCGCGCATTGGCAGGCGCTGGGCGGGGACTGGGCGCGCTTCGCGCTGAACCCCTCGGGCACCGGGCCCTATCGCGTGGTCTCGGTCACGCCGCGCCAGCGCGCCGATCTGGAGGCGAACACGGCCTACTGGAACCCGCGGCGCATTCCCAAGGCGCCGCGCACGGCGCTGCTGCCCATCCCCGACAGCTCGGCGCGCGTGGCCGCGTTGCGCTCGGGCCAGGTGGACCTGGTGGAATCCCTGCCGCCGGACGCCATCCCCTCGCTGCGCGCCGCGCGCTTCCAGGTGGTGCAGAACGCCTATCCGCACATCTGGGCCTGGCGGCTGAACGTGACGGAGGGCTCGCCCTTCGCCGATCTGCGCGTGCGGCAGGCGGCGAACCTCGCCATCGACCGCGAGGGGATGGTGGCGCTGCTCTCCGGCGCCGCTCTGGCCGCGCGCGGCAAGGTGCCGCCCGATCATCCCTGGTTCGGCAACCCCGGCTTCCGCCTGCGCCATGACCCGGCCGAGGCGCGGCGGCTGATGGCCGAGGCGGGCTACAGCGCCACGCGCCGCTGCGCCATCAACTGCATCATGCCCGTCTCCG
>JBKBSR010000061.1:0-12067 GCA_046291055.1 Roseococcus sp. | reverse complement strand
TGTGGTGGCCCGCCACCTCCTCCGCCTCCAGCAGCGCCGTGTGGTGTGTGGGCGTGAGCTGCGCCGCGGCCGTGGCGCCGGCGATCCCCGCGCCGATCACCAGCGCGTCGAAACGATGCGTGTCCATCCGCCCATCCTGATTCGCGCGGCTGGGGCCAGCAAGCGGTTGCGCCTGCGGCGCTGCCATGCCTAACCTTCCCGCCCAGCGGCGCAGACCGCGGAAAAAATACACGAGGAGGAGAGTGCAAGATGGCAGGCAAGGATCTGTCGCGTCGCGCCGTTCTCGGCGCCGGCGCGGGCGTGGTGGCCGCGGGGACGCTCTCGGCGCCCGCCGTGTTCGGCCAGCCCACCACCACCATCCGCTGCGGCTTCTGGGACCACTGGGTGCCGGCGGGCAACGAGGCGATGCGGCGGCTCTGCGCGCAGTGGGGCGAGCGCAACCGCGCCAATGTCGTGGTGGACTTCATCACCAGCGTCGGCAATCAGAACCTGCTGACGATCAACGCCCAGGCGCAGTCGCGCAGCGGGCACGACATCCTCTCCTTCCCGACCTGGGAGCCGGCGGCGCATCAGCGCCTGCTCGTTCCCGTCGATGACGTGATGCAGCGGCTGACGGCGAAATACGGGCCAGTGACGCCGGCGGCCGAATACCTGGGCAAGCAGGGCGGGCGCTGGGTGGCGATCCCGGCCGTCTCGGGCACGCAGCTCAAGCCGGCCTGCGTGCGCTTCGACCTGCTGCAGCAGCATGCGGGCATCGACATCCGCGCCATGTGGCCCGCGGAGGACCGCGCCGGGCCGGGCGCCGACCAGTGGAACTGGGAGACATTCGCCCGCGCGGCCGAGGCCTGCAACCGCGCCGGCTTCCCCTTCGGCCTGCCCATGGGCAGCTTCACCGACGCGGTGGACTGGCTGGGCGCGCTGTTCACCAGCTACGGCGCCCATGTGATGGACGAGCGCGGCAACCCCACCGTGCGCGGCAACGCGAAGCTGCGCGCGGCGGTGGAGATGGCGGTGCGCATCAGCCGCCAGCTTCCGAACGACGTCTGGGCGTGGGACGACGCCTCGAACAACCGCGCGCTGATCTCCGGCCGCTCGGCGCTGATCTTCAACCCGCCCTCGGCCTGGGTGTCGGCGCGGCGCGACAACCCGGCGGTCGGCGCGCAGTGCTGGACCGTGCCGGTGCCGGCGGGGCCCGAGGGGCGCTATGTCGGCTACCTGCCCTATTTCTGGGGGATATGGAACTTCTCGCGCGTGCAGGGGCCGGCGAAGGAGCTGCTGGAGTTCCTCTCCGACCGCAGCTCTGCCGAGGCGCAGACCTCGACGAGCGCGGGCTACGACATCCCGCCCTTCATCTCGATGAACGACTTCCAGGTGTGGGCGAATGAGGGCCCGCCGGTGGGCACGGTGTACAACTACCCGATCCGCGCGCACCACAACGCGCGCACCAGCGTGGCCTTCGCGCCCGCCCCGCCGGCCATGGCGGTGCAGGCCTACAACCAGGCGCTCAACACCAAGCTCATCGCGCGCATCGTGCAGGCGAACGAGACGGTGGACCAGGCGCTGACCTGGCTGGAGCGCGAGCTCAACACCATCCGCCGCGGCGGCTGAGGGGCCATCGGGCCGCGGTGGCCTCTGCCGCCGCGGCCCGGACATGTCAGGGGAGGGGAAGATGCCGGCCGATGGCACGCTCGCGGCGACGGTCAGCGCCGCGCCGCGCGCATCCTCGCTGCAGCGCGTGGCGCGGCGACGCTCGACGGTGGCCTTCGTGATGACGCTGCCGCTGATCGCGGTGATCGCGGGGCTCGTCGCCTATCCGGCCGCCTATGCGGTCTATCTCTCCATGCTGAACCGCCGCATGGACGCGTTCGCCTGGTTCCTCAACTACGAGATCCTGGTGGAGAGCGAGACCTTCTGGCTCGTCGTCTGGCAATCCTGCCTGTTCGCCGTGACGGCGGTGGTGCTGAAGGCGCTGATCGGCTTCTGGCTCGCGCACATGCTGCACCACATCCCCGCCAAGGGGCAGCGCAAGTGGCGCGGCATGCTGCTGGTGCCCTGGGTGATCCCGCCCGCCCTCTCGACGCTCGGCTGGTGGTGGATGTTCGACCCCACCTACTCCTCGATCAACTGGCTGCTGGCCATCGTCGCCGTGCCGCCGGTGCCCTGGCTTGGCGAACCCTGGTGGGCGCGCGCCTCGGTGATCATCGTCAACGTCTGGTACGGCGCGCCCTTCTTCATGATCATGTATCTCGCGGCGCTGAAGAGCGTGCCCGAGCAGCTCTACGAGGCGGCGGCGATCGACGGGGCCACGGGCTGGCAGCGCCTGCGCTACGTCACCCTGCCGATGATGCGCAACATCATCTCCATCACCGTGCTGTTCAGCCTCATCGTCACCTTCGCGAACTACGACATCGTGCGGGTGCTGACGAACGGCGGCCCGCGCGACCTGACGCACCTCTTCGCCACCTACGCCTTCCAGGTGGGCATCCTGTCGGGGAACATCCCGCGCGGCGCGGCGGTGAGCCTGTTCATGCTGCCGCTGCTCGCGGTCTTCGCGTTCTTCATCCTGCGCGGGGTGACGCGGCGCAACAAGGAGATGGCGTGATGTCGGCCAGCGCGGCGGCGCACCGGGAGCTGCCCGGAATCTATCACAAGGTGGGCTCGCTCCGGGCCGAGCGGCGCTGGGCGCTCTGGACCAGCTACGCCTCGCTCGTCGTGGCGGCGGTGATCTTCCTCGCCCCGCCCTTCTACATGCTGATCACGAGCCTCAAGACCAACGCCGAGATGGCCGATCTCGCGGGCAACCCCTGGCTGATCCGGGAGGTGACCTTCGAGCATTACGCCGCCATCCTGGGCAACGAGCTGTTCCTCGGCTTCTTCTGGAACAGCATCAAGGTGACGGTGCTGGTGGTGGCGGTCACCATGGTGATCAGCGTGCTGGCGGCCTTCGCGCTCTCGCGCATGCGGTTCTGGGGCAGCCAGGCGCTCGCCACCGGGGTGTTCCTGACCTACCTGGTGCCCGACACGCTGCTGTTCATCCCGCTCTACCAGATCGTGGGGGGGCTCGGCCTGCTCAACTCCACCTGGGGGCTGCTGCTGGTCTATCCGACGCTGACGGTGCCCTTCTGCACCTGGATCATGATCGGCTACTTCGCCTCCATCCCGAAGGAGCTGGACGAGGCCGCGCTGATCGACGGCGCGAGCTGGACGCAGATGCTGCTGAAGATCTTCGTCCCCGTCGCGCTGCCGGGCATCATCGCCGCCACCATCTTCGCCTTCACGGTGAGCTGGGCGGCCTTCGTCTATCCGACCGCCTTCATCACCACGCCCGACGAGATGCCGCTGACTATCGGCGTGGTCAGCCAGCTCGTGCGCGGCGACACCTTCGCCTGGGGGCAGATCATGGCCGGCGCGCTGCTGGCCGCGCTGCCGCCCGTGGTCGTCTACGCCTTCCTGATGGACTACTACATCGCCGGCCTCACCGCCGGCGCGACGAAAGGGTGAGCCGGAGATGGCGCAGGTTTCGCTTCGCAGCCTGGTCAAGGAATACGACGGCGGCGTGCAGGCCGTGAAGGGCATCGACCTCGAGATCGCGGACCACGAGTTCGTGGTGCTCGTCGGTCCCTCCGGCTGCGGCAAGACCACGACGCTGCGCATGATCGCGGGGCTGGAGGAGATCACGCGCGGCGAGATCGCCATCGGCGGGACGGTGGTGAACGACATCCCGCCGCGCGACCGCGACATCGCGATGGTGTTCCAGAACTACGCGCTCTATCCGCACATGACGGTCTTCGACAACATGGCCTTCGGCCTGCTGCTGCGGAAGTTCCCGCGCGAGGAGATCCGCCGCCGCGTGGACGAGGCCGCGCGCATCCTCGACATCACGCCGCTGCTCGACCGCAAGCCCAAGGCGCTCTCGGGCGGGCAGCGGCAGCGCGTCGCCATGGGCCGCGCCATCGTGCGCAACCCCAAGGTGTTCCTCTTCGACGAGCCGCTCTCCAACCTCGACGCCAAGCTGCGCGTGCAGATGCGCACCGAGATCAAGAAGGTGCATCAGACCGTCAAGACCACCACCGTCTACGTCACCCACGACCAGGTGGAGGCGATGACGCTGGCCGACCGCGTGGTGGTGATGAACCACGGCGTGATCGAGCAGGTGGGGCCCCCGCAGGAGCTCTATCATCGCCCCGCCACGCGCTTCGTCGC
Source organism: Roseococcus sp. (assembly GCA_046291055.1). Lineage (GTDB taxonomy): Bacteria > Pseudomonadota > Alphaproteobacteria > Acetobacterales > Acetobacteraceae > Roseococcus. The sequence goes on along the minus strand of JBKBSR010000061.1, from coordinate 7,864 downwards.
GGGCTTCATCGGCAGCCCGGCGATGAACTTCATCCCGGCGCGGCTCGAGGCCGCCTCCGGCGCGCTCAACCTGCATCTGCCCGGCGGGATCGTGCTGCCCGTGCCGGAGGAGCGCACGGGGCGCTACGAGGCGGCGAAGGGGCGCGAGGTGCTGTTCGGCATCCGCCCCGAGCACCTGACCGAGCGCCGCGAGGGCCGCGCCAGCTACGCGGAGATCGAGATCGTGCCGGAGGTGATCGAGCCCATGGGAATGGAAACCCTGGTGCACTTCCACCTCGACGGCGCGCGCGACCTCTGCGCGCGGCTCGACCCCACCGTGCCGGCCGCGCCCGGCGCGCCCATCACGTTGACGGCCGATCTCGCCAACATGCACCTGCTCGACCCGCAGAGCGGCCGGGTGCTGTAGCCCATGAGCGGCCTCTTGCACCGCGCCGCCCGGGCGCTGCGCAAGGGGCTGCAGCCCTCGGCGCGGGAGTTCCTGCGCGCCCGCGCGCATTTCCACGCGCCGCTGCCCGAGGGGCCCATCGCCTCGCAGCCCTATGTGGTGTTCGACCTGGAGGCGACGGGCCTCAAGCCCTCGCAGGGCGATGCGCTGCTCGCCATCGGCGCGGTGAAGCTGCGCGGGCTCGAACCGGTGGCGCGCTTCGAGACGCTGGTGGATCCGGGCCGGCCCATCCCGCCCGAGGGCGTGGCCTATCACGGCATCACCGAGGAGCGGGTGCGCGGCGCGCCGCGCGCGCCGGAAGCCATCGCCGCCTTCCTCGACTTCGCGGGCGGCGATGTGCTCGTCTCGCACAACGCCGCCTTCGACCGCACCCTGCTCTTCATGGAGGAGCATCGCGGCGCGCCCGCCGTGCCCAACCCGATCCTGTGCAGCCTGCTCACCTCGCGCTGGCTCGATCCACAGGAGGCCGACCACTCGCTGGACGGGCTTTGCGGGCGCGCGGGCATCGTCATCGCCCGCCGCCACGCCGCGCTGGGCGATGCGGAGGCGACGGCGGCGCTGTGGGTGCAGCTTCTCGCGCGCGCCGCCGCGCGCGGCGTGGAGGATCTGCACGAGCTGGTGCGCCGCAGCCGCATGACCGCGCAGACGGCCGAGACGGCCGAGCATTTCTGACCTACCAGAGCTGCCCCGTCAGCGCCGAGATCGCCCCGCGGCTGAAGCTGCGCACCGCCTTCAGCCCATCGCGCAGGGCGTCGCGCACGGGCTTTTCCAGCGCCGCCGTGTCCACGAGGTTGCCGGGCGGCAGCCCCGCCACGTGGTCGGCGAGCTGCTGGCGCAGCAGCACCGCGAGCAGCCGGTCGAAGGCGTCGTGCAGCGCCTCGGCCTCGCGCGCGGCCAGGGCGCGGCGCTCGACCAGCGCATCCAGCCGCGCCGGCGTGCCGGTCGCCTCCACGCCTTCGCGCAGCGCCAGCAGCCGCGCCGCCCCCACGAGCGGCATCAGCCCGTGCAGCTTGAGGTCGGTGCGCGTGCCGGGGCCCGGCTCGTCGTCCGTGAAGCCGCCCCAGAGCGTCAGCCCCACCGTCAGCGAGGCGTTCTGCGCCGCCATCGCGCCGAGCAGCGCGGGCTGGGCGGCCAGCACCCGGCCCAGATGCGCGCGCAGCGCCGCGGCCGGCGCGGCCTCGCCCCAGGCGACGCGGAAGTCGAAGGCGATGTCGGAGAAGAGCAGCGCCGCCCCGGCGCGGCGATGCGCCCAGAGCTCGAACTGCCGCCGCCATTGCGAGAGGGTTTTCCGCCACAGCGGGTTGCGCGCCATGATCCCGCCCGTGCACAGCGGGAAGCCAGCGGCCGCGAGTCCCTGCACGACATCCTCGCTGAAGGCGCGGAACCAAGCGTCCACCCGGTCATGCTCGGCGTCCGGGTAGTCCTGCAGGATCAGGCCATTGTCCTGATCGGGGCGCAGCAGGCTCTCCCCGCGGCCCAGGCTGCCCATCACCAGCAGCGTGAAGGGGACGGGCGGCGGGCCATGTTCGGCCAGCGCGCGCTCCAGCACGCGGCGGTGCAGCTCGAGGTTGATGCCGTTCACCAGCGCCACCACCTCGCGCGCCGGCACGCCCTCTCCCAGCAGCGCGGCGGCGACGCCGGCCTGGGCGGATTTCACCGCCGCATCCTCGCCCGCCAGCGCGTCCAGATGCGCGAGCAGCCGGCCGGAGACGGCGGCCAGCGTCTCCGCGCGGTGCAGCATCCCCACGCAGCGCCCGTCCGCGCCCAGCACGGGCAGGTGGCGCAGCCGGTGCGCGCGCAGCAGCGCCACCGCGCGCCACAGCCCCGCATCCTCGGCGCAGGCGATGGGCGGGGCGGTCATCGCCGCCGAGAGCGGGGCATCCGGCGGCAGGCGGAAGGCCACGCGCCGCGTCACATCCTGCTCGGTGAGGATCCCCACAGGCCGGCGCATCGCGTCCACCGCCAGCACGGCCGAGGCGCGCGCGGCGGCCATGGCGGCGAGCACCTCTGAGAGCGGGGCCTCGGGCGGGAACTCGGGCGGCGGCGCGGCCATGGCGGCGGTGACGGCGCCCGTCAGCGCCGCGGCGGGGGAGGGAGGGGGATCGCGCCGGCCCATCGGGCCGAGCCTAGTCAGCCGCCGCGGGGAAGGCGAGGCGCGATCTCACCAGACGCGCAGCCGCCGCGTGGGCTCGCCCGCCATCCGCACCCAGGCCTCGCCCCTCCCGAGCGCGGCCAGGTTGCAGCCGGGGCCCAGGATGCGCCGCGCCGCCCCAGGATCGGCGTTGCAGCGCAGGGCGAGCACGAGGCCCATCTGGGCGAGGAAATCGTCCTCCTCGCCCGAGAAGTCGTCCGGGCTTTGCGAGCTGAGGAACACCGCCCCGCCCTTGGAGCGGCTGACGCGCAGCAGCCCCGACAGGCCGGGCAGGCGCACGCCCAGGATGCGATGCGCCTCGTCGATCAGCACGGCGTAGCGCAGGGCGCGATTCCCCGCCGCATCGGTCGGCGCGTCCGGCAGGCTGTTGGCGAAGCGATCCAGCGCGTCGGTGATCAGCGTCACCACGCTGACCTTCACGAGACCGGGCAAATCCGCGGGCAGACGGATGATCCAGGAGCGCGCGAAGAAGGCGGCGGGCGCGAGCTCGGGCGCGAAGAGCGCGAAGCGCGTCAGGTCGCGCAGCGTCGCCACAGCGCCATCCTCCTTGCGACCGCGCTCGGCGTAGAGGCGCACCAGCGCCTCGCGGATGTCCTCGAGGCGGCAGGGCTGGTGCTGGCGCAGCGCGCGCTCCGCCGCCTCGGCCAGCAGCTCCTTCTGGTTCGGGCCGAAACCCGCCCCCTTCAGCGTGGCCAGGCTGTCGCGCAGCCGCTGCGCGGCGAGGGCCAGGCTCGTGGGCGAGCGCTCCGCCAGCGCCAGCACGTCGAGCGGGATGGGCGCCTCCAGCGGGTTCAGCACCGTCGCGCCGAAGGCGCTGTCCAGCGCATTGTCCTTGTCGGTCAGGTCGCCCTTGAAGTCGAAGGCGAGCAGCGGCACGGGCGTGGCGGCGCGCAGCTCGCGCAGGATGCCGGTGACGGTGCGCGTCTTGCCCGTGCCCGAAGCGCCCATGAAGGCGGCGTTGGCCGCGCCGCCCGGGGCGTTCAGCGGCCAGCGGATCGGCTCCTCCGTGCCGGCGTCCGTGCTGACGGGGCCGAGGCGCAGGGCGATGAGGCCGGGCGGCGGGGCCGCGGCGCCCGGCGCGGCGGGCTGCTCTGCCGCGGAATCGGCCCCCTCCGGCAGCGTCGCCTCGGCGATCAGCCGCCAGAACCGGGTGGAATCCCGCCCCGCCTCCTCCAGCATCGGGCCCAGCAGGGTCATGCCCCGCGCCAAATGCGCGCGCACCCAGGCCTGGAGCTCCTGCCTGTCCTGCGGCGCGCGGCCGGCATGTTCGACGAGCAGCGAGACCCAGGCGGCCAGATCCGCGCCGGGGCCGAACAGGGTGCGGCCGTTGATGGCGCGCCGCCCGTCGGCCGCCGCCGCGGGGGGCGCGGCGGGAACCGCGAGGGAGCGCGCGATGGCGAGGCGCGGCGCCTGGTAATGCGCGCCGAAGCCCAGCGCCTCCTTGATCCGCTGCCCGATCTGCTCCGCCTCGGCGGAGGTGCGGAAATCGAGGGTGGCGATCTCGTCGAGCCCGAGCGGCGCGGCCGCGAGCGGCGTGTCCATGCTCACAGCTCCTGCCCCGGGAAATAGCCCTCCTCAGGCCAGGAGACGCCGGCCTCGTCCAGCACCCGGTTCTCCAGGCGATAGGCCTTGGCGATGCGCGGGCGGATGGCCTCCAGATAGGGCCCCACCACCTCCGTGTTGGTCGAGATCAGGAAGACCTGGCCGCGTCGCGCGGCGATGTGGCGCAGCACGTTCAGCCGGTGCTCCTCGTCCAGCCGGCCGAGCGGCGTGTCCACCACCAGGGGGAAGACGCGGCCCGACACTTCGGCCACCGCCGCGAAGAGGGCCTGGGTGAAGACCTGCTTCTCGCCCGCGGAGAGGTCGAACTCGCGCAGATCCCGCCCGTCGGGGCCGAGAAGGCGCACCTCGCCCCGCGCGTCGATCTCGACGCCGCGGAACAGATCCTTCTTGTGCGCCATGGCGGAGATGCCGGCGCTCATCGCCGCCGCGATCTCGCGGCTCTGCAGCGGCAGCGCCTCCGCGGTCAGCGCGTCGAGCATCTGGGCCACCTCCTCGGCGCGGCGGGCGCGGCGGGCGGGGGTTTCCGACTGGTCGAGCTGCGCGCTGAGCCGGCCGAGCTCGGCGCGTTTCTGGCGCAGCTCGCCCTCCAGGGACGCCAGCCGGTTGCGCAGCTCGCTCTTCTCCACCTCGCGCCGCGTCACCTCCTCCTGCAGCGCCTGCAGCCGGTCCAGCTTCTCCTTGAGCGCCGGGCCGGCCAGCCGCGCCTTCTCGATCCGCTCATTGGCCTCCTTCACGGCGGCCGCGGCCTCGACCAGCGCGGCCTGCAGGCGCCGCACCGTCTCGGCGGTCACGCGCGCGGCCTCCTCGAAGCGGCGGCGCAGCTCCTCGCGCAGCCGGCGGTCGAGATGCGCGTGGCGGAAGCTCTCGGCGGCGTCCCGCGGGGCGGGGTGCCAGAGCCGTTCCAGCGCGCGGCGGATGGCCTCCGCGATGGCGGCCTGCTGCTCCGGCGACAGCGGCGGGGCGAGCGTCTCCAGCTCGGCGGAGATGCTCTGCAGCGTTCCCTCCGCCCTCTCGCGCACCGAGGCGGCGCCGGAGAGCCATTCCTCCCGCCGCCGCTCGGCCTCGAGCCGCGCGAGCAGCCCCTCCCGCAGCGGCGCGCCGGCGAGCGCGAGCGGGAGCTTCTGCTCGGCCAGGCCGGCCAGCGCCTCCTCCGCCTCCCGATAGCGCTCCTTGGCGGCTTCCCGGCGCTCGATCCACTCTTCGTTGTCGGCGGCCGAGCCGGCGCCGTAGCTCGCGACCTCCCGGGTCAGGGCGTCGCGCTCGGCCTCCAGGGCGGGCAGTTCGGCCTCCACCGTCTCGAGCCGCGCCTGGTCCTGGGCCATCTCCGCCTCGATCCGGGCGATCTCGGCGTCCAGCGCGGAGAGCTGGTCGGCGGTGGCGCCGCGCGCGATCTGGGTGCGACGATTGGCGGCATAGCCGCGCAGGCTCTCCGCCAGGCGCCGCAGCCAGGTCAGGCCCAGCAGCCCCTCGATGCCCTGCCGCACCTGGGCCGACATCTCGCGCTCGGCGAAGATGGCGGCCGCCTCGCCGTCGAAGAGGAAGAAGCCTGCGAGGTCGGGGTGCAGGAACTCCCGCGCCAGCCAGTCGCGATACCAGACATGGGGCTCCGGCTCGCTGGGGTCGGGGGCGACGGGGCGGCGGGCGAGGCCCTTGAGGATCGTCACCTCCTCCTCGCGCAAATCCCCGGCGCTGGAGAAATGCCAGACGCGACGGATTTCCACAGGCTTCCCGGCCTCGTCCTCGAAGCCCAGGGTGACGCGGCATTCGGTGCGGCCCTGCGCCAGGCCGCGCGCGTTGAGCGCGCGCTTCAGGAAGGCCCGATAGGACTGGGCGCGGCGCTCCTCGTCGGCCGCCGCCCCGGCGCGCAGCACGAGGCGCAGCCCGTCCTTGCCGAAGAGGCCGAGCACGAGGGCCTCGAACAGGCTGGTCTTGCCGAAGCCGTTCTGCCCGCCGATCAGGATCACGTTGCGGCCATCCTCGGCGGCCGGGAAATCGAAGCGCGCAGCCTCGAAGGCCTTCCAGTCCCGAAGCTGGAGGAAGCGGAGCTGCATCAGCGGCGGGGCTCCTCGGGCCGGTCGAGGATTTCGTCGAAGGCCTGCCAGAGCCCGCGGCGGCGAGCCATGCTGTCCTTGTCGATCACCTCCTCGATCATCTCCTTCAGATCCTGCTCGGGCAGGCCGATGGCGGCGCAATGCCGCCGCAGCAGGACGAGCCCCTTCTCCTGCCGGAACAGGGTGACCATCTCGCGCGGCATCCGGCCTCCTCCCTCAGGCCACGGCGGCAAGGGCGGCCTCGCGCGCCGCGTCCTCGGCCCAGATGGCCTTGATGCGCGCGATCTCCTCCTCGTCGATCAGCGGGAGACCGACCTCCGCCTGCAGGGCGAGCAGCCGGTCGAGCAGCTCGGCGCGCGTCTCGAGCGTGAAGGGGCCGGGCACGAAGACGCCGCCCTCCGTCACCGTGATGCGGCCGTTGCGCCGGCGCGCCATGCGCCGCCGCGGGTCGTTGCGCATCGCCGCCAGCTCGTCGCGGAAACGGATCAGCGGGCCGAACTGCGCGAAGCCGGAATCCACGAAGCCTTCGAGGCTGCGGTCCTTCTCCACCACCGTGCAGGTCCAGCAGCCGAAGCGCGAGGAGCGCGTGCTGCAGGAGGGCGCGTCGGATTTCTGGGTCACCACCGGGCATTCGCCGCCGCCGGCGTCGCGATAGAGCTGGATCAGCGGGCGATGGCTGCCGCCCCAGGGCGGGCGACGCGCGCCCAGGAACTCCCACACATCCTCGGTGGAGAGCTCCACGATCGGGCGGAAGACGAGGCAGCCCTGCAGGTCGTTGTGCCGGTTCAGCCGCTCGCCATTGTCGTAGCGGGCGACGCTGCCGGCGCGCGTGGCGCTTTCCGACCGCCGCACGCCGAGCAGCAGGATCACCTGCCCCGCGGCCGAGACCTGTTCGCGGATGTAGCGGCTGGTGGGCTGGATCTTCATGCGATCCGTGCACCAGCGGAAGTTGCGGTTGGGCGAGGGGTAGCCGCGCCCGATCAGGTTCACCCAGAAGGTGGAGTCCGGGTCGGGCCGCGTGGTGACGGCGGTGATCGGCAGGCGGAAGGCGCGGGCGGCGGCGGCGATCTCCTCCTGCACGGAGAGCATGTGCCGCAGCACCAGCGGGCTTTCCACCAGCGTGTCGTTGGAGACGACATGCACCGGCCGCCGACGGTCCATGGGCGCGAGGGAGAGCAGCATCTCGAAGACGAGATGCGCCAGCAGCGTGCTGTCCTTCCCGCCCGAGAAGCCGAGAATCCAGGGATAGCCGTGCGGCTGGAGATACTCCTCCCTCAGCTCCTCCAGCACGCCCGCGATGGCGGCCTCCAGGGCCTCATCGAGCGGGGGGGGGGGGCGCGAAGGGATCGGTCATGACAGGCAGGAAAGCATGGGCGAGTCGCGCGCCGCAAGCCGGGGCCCCGCCCGCCTGCGACCGCTCTGGACGCCCGCGCCCCCCGCGCGCAGTCTCGCCCCCGCAAGAGAGGGGAACGCCGATGGCCGAGCCGAGCTACATCCACATCCCGGTCGAGGAGCTGCAGTCCTTCGTCACGCGCATCTTCCTCGCCACCGGCTGCGCGCAGAAGGAGGCGGCGCGCATCGCCGAGCATCTGGTGGGCGCGAACCTCGCGGGCCATGACAGCCACGGCGTGGTGCGCGTGCCGCGCTACGTGG
>JBKBSR010000060.1:0-12123 GCA_046291055.1 Roseococcus sp. | reverse complement strand
CGTGTAGCCGAGCTCCACCCCGCGCTCCACGCGGTCGAACAGGGCGGGGAGGATGACGGCATAGCCGGCCTCGGCGAAGGACTGCGCCACGCGGCGCATGTGCCGGTTCACGCCGAAGATCTCCTGCACCACCACCAGCGCGCGCGCGGCCTCGCGCGGCCCGGCGGTCCAGGCGGAGAGCGTGTGACCGTCGGCGGCGGTGAGCGTGATCTCCATTGGCGGAACCCCCTGTCCTTCCTGTAGGATCGTCAGCATGGGCGAGGTCGTGAACCTGAGGAAGTGGGTCAAGGCGCGCGAGAAGGCGCGGCGCGCGGCCGAGGCGGCGGCCAACCGCGCCGCGCATGGCCGCAGCCGCGCCGAGAAGGCGCGCGAGGCGCAGGAGGCCGCGCAGCGGGCCCGCCAGCTCGATCAGGCGAAGCGGGACGACGCGCCGGAGGGCTGAGCGCCTCGGCGATTCCGCCCCGCGTCGCGACAGGCTACTCTGCGCGCATGGACCAGCCCGCGCCCCATCCCTACCGTGACGGCTTGCCCCCCGCCCCGCCCGGCCCGCCGGAGGGCGAGCAGCACCCGCTGCTGCGCGCCACCGAGGTGCCCTTTCTCACCGGGCTCTCCCACGGGCCCATTCCGGCGCTGGCCCTGGCGGTGGCGCTGCTGGCGCTGGGCGCGCCCGCCGGGCTCGCGCTCGCGGGCGGGCTCGCGGCCACCGCGGCGGGCGCGGTGCTGCTCGGCCTTGGCCGCTATTTCGCCGTGCTGGGCGCGGCCGAGCGCTACGCGGCCGAGCGGCTGCGCGAGGAGGAGGAGACGCAGCTCTACCCCGAGCGAGAACGCTGGGAGGTGGCGGCCGTGCTGCACCGCTACGGGCTGCGCGGCGACATCCTGGCCCGCGCGGTGGAGGCCATCGCGGCCGACCGGCGCCGCTGGGTGGATTTCATGATGCGCTTCGAGCTCGACCTGATCGAGCCGCAGCCCGCCCATGCCGGGCGCGAGGCGGCGGTGCTCGCGCTGGGCGCGCTGCTGGGCGGGGCGCTGGTGCTGCTGCCGCTGGCGCTCTGGCCCGGGCTGGGCTGGGCGGCCCCCGCGCTGGCGGCGGCGCTGGTGATGGCCGGGGCGGGCTTCCTGCTCGGTCGCGCCGAGGGGCAGGTGCCGGCCGGGGGCGCGGCGCGCAGCCTCGCCCTCGGGGCGGCGGCCGCTCTGGCCGCGCTGGCGCTGGCCGGCCTCGCGCCGTGACGCGGATTCGGGCGCGGTCAAGCCTTTCTTAAAGGTCGCACGTCAGGCTCGGTCGCCGAAAGGCAGACCGATGCAGAAAATCCTGGCGTCTCCTCCCGCATGCCTGGCCCTGGCAAAAGCCTTCGGCCTGATGGCGGCGCTCTCCCTGCTGGCCTCCCCGGTGCTCGGGCTCCCGGCGGTCTGGGCCGCGGCCTTCTTCGCCGTGGCCATGGCTGCGGCCCATGCCGGCAGGCTGGCGCAGATCGCCGAGCGCATCTGCCCCTCCTGTGCGGCGGCGCGCGCGGCGACCGAGTCCGAACTCGCCATGCGCGGCCTGCTGGAACATGCCCCGGTGGGCATCTGGCAGCTCGACGCGGCGGGCGGCACGGTCTTCGCCAACCGGCGGCTGCGCGCCCTGTTCGGCGGCCGCGCGCCCGCGGGCCTGCGGCAGAGCGGGCTGCAGCGCAACGGCGGCGACGGGCCCTTCGACATCGCCCCCGGCGAGGAGCGCGAGGCCGTGCTGCCCGGCGCCGAGGGGCGCGAGGGGCTGCGCCTGCAGATCGCGGCCTCGCCCTGGCCGGCGGAGGGGGGTGCGGGCCGGCTTCTCAGCGTGCTGGACGTGACGCCCCTGCGCCGCGCCCAGGCCCGGGTGGAGCACCTGACGGAACACGATGCGCTCACCGGCCTCGCCAACCGCGAGACCTTCGGCTGCGCGCTGGGCGCGCTGGCGGGCGCGCCCGCGGGCGGGCTGCTGCTCCTGCTCGATCTCGACCATTTCCGCTCGGCCAATGAGCGCTTCGGCCATGTGGTCGGCGACCGGCTGCTGCGCGAGGCGGCGGATCGGCTGCGCGGCGCGGTGCGCCCCACCGACATGGTTTGCCGCCTCGGCGCCGACGAGTTCGCCGTGCTCGCCTTCGAGGCGGGGGCGGACAGCGCGCTGCCCCTGGCCGGCCGGGTGCGCGCCGCGCTGCGCCCGCCGCTGCGCCTCGACGGGCTCGACCTCTCCATCTCCGCGAGCATCGGCATCGCCACCGCCCCGAACGACGGGCGCGACGGGCCGACGCTGCTGCGCGCCGCCGAACTCGCCCTGCACGAGGCGAAGGCGAACGGGCGCAACGCCGTCTGCCTGTTCGAGCCGCAGATGCGCGAGCGCCACGAGCAGCGCGCCGCGCTGCGCGAAGCCTTCGTGGAGGCGCTGGAGCGGGGCGAACTGGAGATCCACCTCCAGCCCCAGCAGGACATGGAGCGCCAGGCCATGGTGGGGGCCGAGGCGCTGATCCGCTGGAAGTCCAGCCGGCTGGGCCGCTGGGTGCCGCCGGGCGAAATCCTGCCCGCGGCGAACGAGGGCGGCGTGATCCAGCGGCTGGACCGCTTCGTGCTGAACCGCGCCGTGGGCCTGCTCGCGCAATGGGGCGACCGGGCGGATGCGCCGGCCACGCTCGCCATCAACATCTCGGTGGCGAGCCTGCACGATCCGGGCTTCGCCGCCGAGGTGGGCGAGGCCCTGGCCCGCGCCGGCGTCGCGCCCGGGCGGCTCGAGATCGAAATCCCCGAGGACCTCGCCATCCGCGACCTGCCCGGCGTGCAGAAGACGCTGCAGGCCCTGCGCGAGGTGGGCGTGCCGCTGACGCTGGACGATTTCGGCGGCGGCCATTCCGGCCTGCCGCATGTGGTGCGCCTGCCGGTGCAGCGCCTGAAGCTCGACCGCTCCATCGTCGCCGGCCTGCCGGACGATGCGAAGGCGCTGGCCGTGCTGCGCGCCACCATCTCGCTGGCGCGCGGCATGGGCATCGAGGTGGTGGGCGAGGGCGTGGAGACGGAGGCCCAGGCCTTCGCCCTGCGCCGCGCCGGCTGCCATGTGATGCAGGGCTGGCTCGTGGCGCGGCCCATGGCGCCCGAGCTGCTGGTGCCGCCCAGCCTCGCCCTGCCCGCGCCCGAGGGGCTGCGCGCGCGCGCCTGAGGCCGCGCACCGTTCCGCGCACCGGAGCGGCGCGCCCGAGCGGCTTCCAGATGACGGGACACCGCTCTCGCCTCGTCATCCCGACCGGATGCGCGCCATGGCCGATTCCAGCCATGTGCGATCGGCTCTAGGCTCCCGCCCCGGATGAGCGCGCCCAGCCCCGCCCGACCGGCCACTCCAGCGGCCCCCGTGGACGAGGCCGAATTCGCCGCCCTGATGGCGCCCTTCGCGCCGGTGCTCCCGCCGCTGGTGGTCGGCTGCTCGGGCGGCGCGGATTCCCTCGCCCTCGCCTGGCTCGCGCATCGCTGGTCGGGCGGGCGGGCCATTGCCGTCATCTGCGACCACGGGCTGCGGCCGGAGAGCGCGGCCGAGGCGCGGCAGGTGGCCGAGCGCCTGGGCAGGGCGGGTGTGCCCGCGGCGCTGCGCCGGCTCCGCCTCACCCCCGGCCCCGCCCTGCAGGCCCGCGCGCGGCAGGCGCGGCGGGCCGCGCTGCTCGCCGCCTGCCGCGAGTTCGGCGCCCTGCACCTGCTGCTCGGCCACCATGCGGCGGACCAGGCGGAGACGGTGCTGATGCGCGCGCTGGCCGGCTCCGGCCCGCGCGGCCTGGCCGGCATGGCGCCGCTCTCCGTGGCGGCGGAGGCGCTGGTGCTGCGCCCGCTGCTGGGCATCCCGCGCGCCCGGCTGGAGGCAAGCTGCCGTGCCGCCGGGCTCATCTGGGTGGAGGATCCCTCCAACGCCGACCCCCGCTTCGCCCGGGCCCGGCTGCGCGCCGCGGGCGGCGCGGACGGGGCGGAGGCGGCCGCCCGCGCCTTCGCCGCCCGGCGCGCGCGGGAGGAAGCGGCGCTGGCCGCCCGCGCCGCCCGCGCGCTGCGCGTGCTGCCCGAGGGCTGCGCGCGGCTCGACCTCGCCGCGCTGGGGCGGGACGCGACCGCCGCCGCCCTGCTCGCGCGGGTGCTGCGCGTGGTGGCGGGGCGGCCCCATGCGCCGGCCGAGGCGCGGGCCGCGGCGCTGCTGGCGCGCGGGCAGGGCACGCTGGGAGGGGCGCGGCTGCTCGCCTCCGGCTGGGTGGTGCGCGAGACGCCCTCCCCGCCCTGCCCGGCTAGGCCCGGCCAGCTCTGGGACGGGCGGTTCCTCCTGCTCGCCGCGCCGGAGGGGCATGTCATCGGCCCGCTCGGCCCCGCCGACGCCGCGCGGCTGCGCGGCCGCCACCGGCGCCTGCCGGCCGCCGCGCTGGCCGCCCTGCCGGCGCTCAGACATGCGCGGGATGGAATGCTGGCGGTGGCGCCGCATCTCGCCTATCCTGACCTCGAGGCGGCGGCGCGCTTTCCGCTGCGCTTCGCGCCACAGGGCGGGCCCCTGCTGGACGGCTGAGCGGCATGATCGGCGCCGTTGTCGTCGGCCGGGGTCATTTTCTCCGCCCGAAGGCGCACCACATGAGGCTCGGGCGGGCCATCGCGGTCCGCAAAGGGGAAAAGCGGACGTGAGCAATTTCGGCCGGAACCTGGCCCTCTGGGTGATCGTGGCGCTGCTGCTGGTGGCGCTGTTCAACCTGTTCCAGCCCTCGGGCAGCCCGGGGCGCGCACAGATGCAGGTCGCCTACAGCGACTTCCTGAACGAGGTGAACAACGGCCAGGTGCGCGACGTGGTGATCCAGGGCCGCACCGTCTCGGGCCAGCTCACCGACGGGCGGAGCTTCACCACCTTCACGCCGGAGGATCCCACTCTCGTCTCGCGCCTCACCGAAAAGGGCGTGCGCGTGGTGGCCCGGCCGGAGGAGAGCGAGGTGAACCCGCTCTTCCAGATCCTCATCTCCTGGTTCCCGATGCTGCTGCTGATCGGCGTCTGGATCTTCTTCATGCGCCAGATGCAGGGCGGCGGCGGGCGCGCCATGGGCTTCGGCAAGAGCCGCGCGCGGCTGCTGACGGAGAAGCACGGGCGCGTCACCTTCGACGACGTGGCCGGCATCGACGAGGCCAAGGCCGAGCTCGAGGAGATCGTGGACTTCCTGCGCGATCCGCAGAAGTTCCAGCGCCTGGGCGGCAAGATTCCCAAGGGCGTGCTGCTGGTGGGCCCGCCCGGGACGGGCAAGACGCTGCTCGCCCGCGCCATCGCCGGCGAGGCGAACGTGCCCTTCTTCACCATCTCGGGCTCCGACTTCGTCGAGATGTTCGTGGGCGTGGGCGCGTCCCGCGTGCGCGACATGTTCGAGCAGGGCAAGAAGAACGCCCCCTGCCTGATCTTCATCGACGAGATCGACGCGGTGGGCCGCCATCGCGGCGCGGGCCTCGGCGGCGGCAACGACGAGCGCGAGCAGACGCTGAACCAGATGCTCGTCGAGATGGACGGCTTCGAGAGCAACGAGGGCGTGATCATCATCGCCGCCACCAACCGCCCCGACGTGCTGGACCCCGCGCTGCTGCGCCCCGGCCGCTTCGACCGCCAGGTGGTGGTGCCGAACCCCGACGTGGTGGGGCGCGAGAAGATCCTGCGCGTGCACATGCGCAAGGTGCCCCTCGCCTCCGACGTGGATCCGAAGGTGATCGCGCGCGGCACGCCCGGCTTCTCGGGCGCGGATCTCGCGAACCTCGTCAACGAGGCGGCGCTGCTCGCCGCGCGCACGGGCCGGCGCACCGTCGGCATGGCCGAGTTCGAGGCCGCCAAGGACAAGGTGATGATGGGCGCGGAGCGCCGCAGCCTCGTCATGAGCGAGGAGGAGAAGCGCATGACCGCCTATCACGAGGCGGGCCATGCCCTTGTGGCCATGCACGAGCCGGAGTGCGACCCGGTCCACAAGGCCACCATCATCCCGCGCGGTCGCGCGCTCGGCCTCGTGATGAGCCTGCCCGCCGGGGACCGCTACTCCAAGCACAAGTCGAAGATGAAGGCCGAACTCGCCATGGCCATGGGCGGGCGCGTGGCGGAGGAGATCGTCTTCGGCCCCGACAAGGTGAGCAACGGCGCCTCGGGCGACATCAAGATGGCGACCAACCAGGCGCGCATGATGGTCACCGAATGGGGCATGAGCGAGAAGCTCGGCATGGTGGCCTATGGCGAGAACAGCCAGGAGGTGTTCCTCGGCCATTCCGTCACCCAGTCGAAGAACGTCAGCGAGGCCACCGCCCAGCTCATCGACGCGGAAATCCGCCGCATCATCGACGAGGCCTATGCGCGCGCGAAGCACATCCTGACCGAGAACCGGGAGGAGCTGGAGCGTCTCGCCAAGGGGCTGCTGGAGTACGAGACGCTCTCGGGCGACGAAATCCGCCAGGTTCTGCGCGGCGAGCCGGTGGTCCGCAGCCGCCCCGACGAGCCCGCCCAGGCCGGGCGCGGCAGCGTGCCGAGCTCGGGCCGCAGCCCGCGCCCCGACACGGGCGGCTTCTCGCCCGCGCCCGCGGGGTGAGGCCCGCATGATCCCCGAGCCGCTCGGCCTGCTCGAGGGGCCGGCGGCGGCGGAGGCGGTGGCACAGGGGCTCGCGCTGCCGTTGCAGGGCGGGCCCCTCGCCTTTCTGGGCTGGCGGCCGCTGGGCGATCAGGGCCCGATGCGCCCGGCCAGCTCCGCGCCGCCCGTGCTGTCCGCCGCCCCGCCGCCCTTCGCCGGCATCGCGCCGCACCGGGCGCGGCCGCTCGTCATGGGCATCGTGAACTGCACGCCCGACAGTTTCTCGGGCGACGGGCTGGGGGCGGCGCATGCCGCCGCCATCGCCCGGGGCGAGGCCATGCTGGCCGCCGGCGCCGACATCCTGGACGTGGGGGGCGAGAGCACCCGCCCCGGCGCCGCCCCCGTCAGCCCGGAGCGCGAGCAGGCGCGCATCCTCCCGGTCATTCGCGCGCTCGCCCCCCTCGCCCCGGTCAGCGTGGACACGCGCCACGCCGAGACGATGCGCGCCGCCCTCGCCGCCGGGGCGCGCATCGTGAACGACGTGAGCGCGCTCGCCTTCGACCCCGCGGCGATGGGCGTGGTGGCGCAGGCCGGCTGCCCGGTGGTGCTGATGCACATGCGCACGCTCGATCCGCGCACCATGCAGCAGGGCGTGGCCTATGCGGATGTGGTGCGCGAGGTGGCCGAGCAGCTCGCCCGCCGCCTCGCCGCCTGCGAGGCCGCCGGCATCCCGCGCGGGCGCATCGCGCTCGATCCGGGCATCGGCTTCGGCAAGACGGTCGAGCACAACCTCGCGCTGATCGAACGCCTGCCGGCGCTGGCGGGGCTCGGCTGCGCCATCCTGCTCGGCGCCTCGCGCAAGGCCTTCATCGGGCGGATCACGGGGGTGCAGGAGGCGGGGGCCCGGGTGCATGGCAGCGTGGCCGCGGCCCTGGCGGGGGCCGCCCGCGGGGCCCATATCCTGCGCGTGCATGACGTGGCCGCCACCGTGCAGGCACTGAAGCTGCGCGCGGCGGTGCTGAGCGGAGGAACGTGATGGGCGAGTGGTGGATGCTCGGCGTCTTCTTCGCGGCCTGCGTGGCGACGGCCGCCTCGGGCGCGATCTTCACGCCGGGGCCCTGGTATGCCGCGCTCAGCAAGCCGCGCTGGTGCCCGCCCGACTGGCTCTTCGCCCCCGCCTGGGCGGTGCTGTTCTGCATGATCGCGGTGGCGGGCTGGCTCGTCTGGCGTGCGGCGGGCGTCGGCCCCGCGCTCGTCGCCTATGCCGTGCAGCTCGCGCTGAACTTCGCTTGGTCTTGGCTGTTCTTCGGTCTGCGCCGGCCCGACCTCGCGTTCATCGAGCTCTGCGCGCTCTGGGCCTCCATCGCGCTGTGCATCGCGCTGTTCGCGCCGATCAGCGCGCTCGCGGCCTGGCTGTTCGTGCCCTACTTGGCCTGGGTGGGGTTCGCGGGCGCGCTCAACCTCGCGCTGTGGCGGCTGAACGGGGCGCGCCCCGCGCCCGTCACGGCCGGATGAGCGTGCCCGCGCCCTTGTCCGTGAACAGCTCGCGCAGCACCGCATGGGGCTGGCGGCCGTCGAGGATCACCGCGCCCTTCACCCCCTGCTCGATGGCATAGATGCAGGTCTCGACCTTGGGGATCATGCCGCCCGCGATCCAGCCCGCGGCGATGCCGGCGCGCGCCTCGGCCACCGTCATCTCCGCGATCAGGGCCTTGTTCGCGTCCATCACGCCGGGCACGTCGGTCAGCATCAGCATGCGCTCGGCCTTGAGCGCGCCCGCGATGGCGCCCGAGACGGTGTCGGCGTTGATGTTGTAGGTCTGCCCGTCGGGGCCGAGGCCCACGGGCGCGATCACCGGCACGATGTCCGCGCCGATGAGGAGTTCCAGCACGCGGGTGTCCACGCTCTCGGGCTCGCCCACCAGGCCGAGGTCGAGCACCTGCTCGATGTTGCTGCCCGGATCCTTCACCGTACGCGTCGCCTTGCGGGCGCGGATCAGCCCGCCATCCTTGCCCGATATGCCCACCGCGATGCAGCCCGCCCGCGTGATGGCCGAGGAGAGCGCCTTGTTCACCGTGCCGGCCAGCACCATCTCGACGACTTCGACCATCTGCTGGTCGGTGACGCGCAGGCCCTGCACGAAGGTGGACTTCACGCCGAGCCGGCCCAGCATGGCGTTGATCTGCGGCCCCCCGCCATGCACCACCACGGGGTTCACGCCCACCTGCTCGAGCAGGGCGATGTCGCGGCCGAAGCGTTCGGCGGCCTCCTCCTCGCCCATGGCGTGGCCGCCATACTTCACCACCACGATCTGGTCGTCGTAGCGCTTGAGGTAGGGCAGCGCGCCGATCATCGTCTGCATCTGGGCGAGCGCGTCGTCGGACATGTGGATGGCGTTCCTCGGGCCTTGCTGGGGGCGCTATCCGGCGCGCGGGGCGGGGCGTCAAGCCAGGCGGGCGTCAGCCCAGCAGCGCGGCGATCTCGGCGCGCAGCTCGGGGATGCCCTGGCCCGTCTGGGCCGAGGTGACGAGCACGAGCGGATGCCCCGCCGGGTGCGCGCGCGCGAGGCCCTGCGCCTCGACGAGGCGCTTGGCCAGCGCGGCGGGCTTCACGTCATCGGCCTTGGTCAGCACGATCTGGAAGGCCACGGCGGCCTTGTCCAGCAGGTCCATCACCGCGCGGTCGGAGGGCTTGGTCTCGATCCGCGCGTCCAGCAGCAGCAGCACGCGGCGAAGGTTGGGCCGGCCGCGCAGATAGTCGAACATCAGCCCCTGCCAGTCCTCCTTCACCAGCTTCGAGGCCTTGGCGTAGCCATAGCCCGGCATGTCCACGAGGGTGAGCGGCGTGCCCTCGACGCGGAAGAAGTTGAGCTGCTTCGTCCGCCCCGGGGTGTGGGAGACGCGCGCGAGCGCCCGACGCCCCGTCAGCGCGTTGGTCAGCGAGGATTTGCCGACATTGGAGCGCCCGGCCAGCGCCACCTCTACCCCCTCGGGCGGCGGGAGCTGATCGAGGCGCTGGCTCGCGTGGAAGAAGGCGCAGGGCCGGGCGAAGAGCAGCCGCCCGGCCTCGATCAGGGCGGCGCGCTCGGCCTCGTCGCGTGCTTCAGCGAGCCCTCCTGCGGGAAGGCTCACTTCTTCGCCGCCGCCGCCCCCTGCCCCCCCTGGGCCGGCGGGCGCGCGGCCTGCGCCTTCTTGTCGAGGTGCATGATGTACCACTGCTGGACGATGGAGAGCAGGTTGTTCCACGTCCAGTAGATCACGAGGCCCGCCGGGAAGCTGGCCAGCATGAAGGTGAACAGCACCGGCAGCCAGGCGAAGATCTTCTGCTGGATCGGGTCGGGCGGCTGCGGGTTCAGCTTCTGCTGCACCCACATGGTAATGCCCATGATGATCGCCCAGACCGGCAGATGCAGGAAGCTCGGCGGATCCCAGGGAATGAGGCCGAACAGGTTGAACAGGTTGGTGGGGTCCATGGCCGAAAGGTCACGGATCCAGCCGAAGAAGGGCGCGTGGCGCATCTCGATGGAGATGAACAGCACCTTGTAGAGCGCGAAGAACACCGGAATCTGCACCAGGATGGGCAGGCAGCCCGAGGCGGGGTTGATCTTCTCGCTCTTGTAGAGCGCCATCATCTCCGCCTGCATCTTCGCCGGGTCGTCTTTGTACCGCTCGCGGATTTCCTGCATCTTCGGGGCCACAAGGCGCATGCGGCTCATGGACTTGTAGGCCTTGTTGGCCAGCGGGAAGAACAGGATCTTCAGCCCGAGCGTGAAGATCAGGATGGCGATGCCGAAATTGCCCGTGACGATCCCGAGCCAGTGCAGCACATAGAAGAAGGGCTTGGTGATGAAGTAGAACCAGCCCCAGTCGATCGCCTTGTCGAAGTCCTGGATGCGCTGCTGGTCGCGGTAGCGGTCGAGCAACTCGACCTCCTTCGCCCCGGCGAAGAGGCGCGAGGCGAAGCCGGCCGTCTGCCCGGCCGCGATGGCCTGGGGGGCGGGGGGCGCGATGTCCACCTGCCAGCGGTCCATGCCCTGGTCGGGGATGTGGCGGAAGGCGCTGCGCAGGCGCTGGCCGTCCTCGGCGCGGGTCAGGGCCGTGAGCCAGTACTTGTCGGACAGGCCCGCCCAGCCCTCGGCGGCCTCATTGTCCCAGACGGAAGTCTGGGCGCGGCGGCGATTCCCCTCGTCGCGGCCGTCACTGTAGGTGATCTCGGTCAGCCGTCCGTCCTGCACCGCCACGAAGCCCTCGTGCAGGATGAAGAAGCCCAGCGTCTGCGGCGTGCGCTCGCGCCGCACCCGGGCCCAGGGAAACACCACCACCGCCTCCGGCCCGGTGTTGCGGAGGTTCTGGCGCACGGTGAACATGTAGTCGGCGTCCACCGAGACCTCGGCCTCGAAGATCTGGCCCTGCCCGTTGTCCCAGGTGAAGGTCACGGGCCGGCCGGGGGCCAGCGGCCCGCCGGTCACGGTCCAGTCCGTCTCGTTGTCGGGCACGCGGGTGCGGCCATCGGCAGCCGTCCAGCCCCATTGGGCGAAATACCCCTCCGGCCGGCCGCGCGGCGCCAGCAGGGTGACGTTGGCCGACCCCGGCTCCACCGTTTCGCGGAACTGGCGCAGCACGAGCTGGTCCAGCATCAGCCCGCGCGCCGAGAGGGCGCCGGTCAGCCGCGGGTTCTCCACCGGCACGCGCTGCGCCTCGGGCCGGGCCGGGGAGGCCTCCGCCGACGCGGCGGGGGCGGCCGGGGAAGCGCCGGGGGCGGCCGGCGTGGCAGGCAGCGGCACCTCGGCCTGCTGGGCAGGCGGCGCGGGCGGGGGCGCCGGGGGCGACATCGTCCGGTTCCACACGTCGAAGAGCAGCAGGATGCCGATGGAAAGGGCGATCGCCGCGAAAAGGCGCTTCTGGTCCATGGGTCTCGGTCAGGTTTCGGGCTGGCCCGGCGCGCGGGAGGCGAGCCGGTTCAGCCGGGGCGGCACGGGGTCGTAGCCGCCGGGATTCCAGGGGTTGCAGCGCAGGATGCGCCAGGCGGCAAGCCCCGCCCCGCGCAGCGCCCCGTGCTCGGTGAGCGCGGCCAGGGCGTAGTCGGAGCAGGAGGGGTGGAAGCGGCAGTTGCAGCCCAGCACGGGCCGCAGCGTCCACTGATAGGCGATCACCGCGCCCTTCAGCAGCGGGGTGACGGGGTTCACGGCCGGTTCGTCTCGGCCGCGGCCGGGCCGCACGCGCGCACGCCCGCCTTGTCGAGCGCGGAGTCGAGGGCCTGCCTGATCTCCGCGAAGGGGCAGCGGGCCGTCTGCTCGCGGGCGATCAGCACGAGATCCCAGCCCGGGGCGGGCGCGACGGCCAGGGCGAGGCGCGCGGCGGCGCGCAGCCGGCGCTTGGCGCGATTGCGCGTGACGGCGTTGCCGATCTTCTTCGTGGCGGTGAAGCCGAGCCGCGTGGCCGCGTCCTCCCGCGGCAGGGCCTGCAGCACCAGCGCGGCGCGCGCCACCTTCCGCCCCTCGCGCGCCGCGCGCAGGAACTCGGCGCGCCGGGTCAGGCGCCCCGGCTTCGCGGACGGCGGCGTCAGGGCAGGCATGGGC
>JBKBSR010000414.1:0-2288 GCA_046291055.1 Roseococcus sp. | reverse complement strand
GGGGGGGCGAGGCGCGGGCAAGGAGCGGAGGCGTGGTTGGGCGAGCGGAAACTGGCGACTCTCAGTCCGTGGCGGGGCCGGCGAGCAGCGCCGCCGCGCGGGGCGCGGGGATGGGCGTCTCGCTCGCCGCGCGGTCGCGCTCCAGCGCGGCGGTGATGCGGCTGCGCAGGGAGAGTTCGGGCCGCTCGGGAAGGGGCGGCACCGAGGCGAGGTTGGGCGAGGGCCGATCGAGCCCAGGCGGGGGCAGCCGCGCCTCGGCCGCCGCGCCGGAGGCGTCGCGCAGCATGGCGCGCAGGTCCATCCTGTTCGGAACCTCGCAGCCCGCGCAGAACAGCGCGAGCGCCAGCCAGAGCGGCGCTTGATCGGCGCGCGGGCGGCCCCTACCCTGCGGCAAGGGTTGCGGAAAGGCGTCTGGTGTCGGCGGCAAGCGCGGTGTCCCCCTCTCGGGCGCGCGATGCTGGGCGAGCCCGCGCCCGCCCGCAAGCCTCGCGCGCACACGGCCAACCCGCACGGCACAAGGCAGGCACACCTCGATGAGTCCCTCCCACGGCAAGGACACGCCGGACTACCACCTGCCCGACGCCGAGCTGGTGACGCGAACCATGGCCGAGGTGGCCGAGCGCGGGCAGCGCATCGTGGCCGATTTCCTGAAGCGCCAGGCCGAGGAGACGGGCAACCCCGACCCGCTGAACATCGGCGGCGCCTTCCTCGAGATGACGGCGCGCCTGATGGCCAACCCCGCCCGGCTGATGCAGGCGCAGCTCGGCTTCTGGCAGGACTACCTCACGCTCTGGTCCAACACCGCGAGGCGCATGCTGGGCGAGCAGACCGCCCCCGTGATCGAGGAACCAAAGGGCGACCGCCGCTTCAAGGACGAGGCCTGGCGCGAGAACGAGGTGTTCGACTTCATCCGCCAGTCCTACCTGCTGGCCGCGCGCTATTTCACCAACGCGGTGAACAGCGCCGACGGGCTCGACCCCAAGACGGCGCAGAAGGTGGATTTCTACACGCGCCAGTTCGTGGACGCGATGAGCCCCGCGAACTTCGTGCTGACCAACCCCGAGGTGCTGCGCCGCACCGCCGAGACGGGCGGGACCAACCTGCTCAAGGGCCTCTCCAACCTGCTGGCCGATCTCGAGCGCGGCAAGGGCCGTCTGCGCATCCGCATGACGGACGACACGAAGTTCAAGGTGGGCGAGAACATCGCCGTCACCCCCGGCAAGGTGATCTACCAGAACGAGCTCATGCAGCTCATCCAGTACAACCCCAGCACCGAGACGGTGCTGAAGCGCCCGCTGGTGATCTTCCCGCCCTGGATCAACAAGTTCTACATCCTCGACCTGCGGCCCAAGAACAGCTTCATCCGCTGGGCGGTGGAGCAGGGGCACACGGTGTTCGTCTGCTCCTGGGTGAACCCCGACGCGCGCCTCGCCCAGAAGGGCTTCGACGACTACATGAAGGAGGGCGTGCTCGCCGCGCTCGACGCCATCGAGCTGGCGACGGGCGAGCGCGCGGTGAACGCCATCGGCTACTGCCTGGGCGGCACGCTGCTCGCCACCACGCTGGCGCACATGGCGGCGAAGCGCGACGGCCGCATCAAGTCCGCCACCTATTTCGTCACGCTCGTGGATTTCGAGCAGCCGGGCGAGCTCGGCGTCTTCATCGACGAGGAGCAGCTCAAGGCCCTCGAGGAGAAGATGAACAAACGCGGCTACCTCGACGGCAGCGAGATGGCCACCACCTTCAACATGCTGCGCGCGAACGACCTCATCTGGTCCTTCGTCGTGAACAACTACCTGCTGGGGCAGGACCCCTTCCCCTTCGACCTGCTCTACTGGAACGACGACAGCACCCGCATGCCCGCGCGCATGCACAGCTTCTACCTGCGGCGGATGTACCAGCAGAACGACCTGGTGAAGCCCGGCGCGATCGAGCTGCTGGGCACGAAGATCGACCTGCGCAAGATCAAGGTGCCGAGCTACCTGATCTCGACGCGCGAGGACCACATCGCGCCCTGGAAGAGCACCTACCGCGCCACGCAGATCTATTCCGGGCCGGTGCGCTTCGTGCTCGCCGCCTCGGGGCACATCGCGGGCGTGGTGAACCCGCCAGATTCCGGGAAATACAGCCACTGGGTCAACGAGGAGCTGCCGCCCGACCCCGACGAATGGCTGAAGGGCGCGACGGAACTCGCCGGCTCCTGGTGGCCGGACTGGCAGCGCTGGGTCACCTCGCTCGACAAGACCATGGTGCCCGCGCGGGCGCCCGGGACCGGGAAGCTGCCCGTG
>JBKBSR010000059.1:0-12256 GCA_046291055.1 Roseococcus sp. | reverse complement strand
GGGGCAGGAGGAGATCGCCCGGCGCGACGCGATCTGCGCCGACCTCCTCGTTCCCTCCGGCGCCGCCCCCGAGGCGGTGGCCGAGCGCGCGCGCTTCCTGGTGCAGCGCCTGGCCGCCGAGCGCGCCCAGGCCGAGGCCGAGCTGGTCACCCTCTTGAGCGCCCGGCCGGAGGACATCGCGCTGGCCGAGGCGCGCGTGGCCGCCGCCCGCGCCGCGCTGGAGAAGGCCCGCGCCGACGCCGCCATCTCGCGCCTGCACGCGCCCATCGCTGGCACCATCCTGCGCATCTTCGCCCGGCCCGGAGACCGCGTGGGGGCGGACGGTCTGCTGGAGATGGCCGATCTCTCGCGCATGGACGTGGTGGCCGATGTCTATGAGACGGACCTCCCCCGCGTGTCGCTCGGCGCGCCGGCCGAGGTGATCGTGCCCGGCGAGGCGCGGCGGCTCTCCGCCACGGTGCGCGAGATCGGCTGGCAGGTGCGCCGCACCACCCAGGCCGGCACCGACCCGGTGGCGGCGGTGGACGCGCGCACGGTGGAGGTGCGCCTCGCACTCTCGGAGGAGGCGGCGGCGCTGCTGCGCCGGCGCAGCAACATGCAGGTGCAGGTGGCGATCCGGCCCGGCCCGGCCCCGGTCGCGGGCCGATGAACGAGATTCCCGCCCCCGCCGCGCTGCTGCCCTGGGCGCCCGAGCGCAGCGGCGAGGCCCCGCCTGCGCCCGAGCGCCGCGCGCCTGGGCCGCTGGTGCAGCTCGGCCTCGCGCTGCGGCTCGCCTGGCGGCAGCTCCGCGCCGACCGTGCGCGGCTGGCCACCGCCATCGCGGGGGTCATGTTCGCCTGCGTGCTGGTGTTCATGCAGCTCGGCTTCAAGGGCGCGCTGTTCGACAGCGCCACCAATCTGCTGCAGGCCTTGCGCGCCGATCTCTTCCTCTGGCATCCGCTGACCGAGGCGAGCTTCCGCCCCGAGCGCATGCCGCGCAGCCGCGCCCACCAGGCGCTGGCCGACCCCGAGGTGGCCCAGGCCATCCCCGTCTATCTGACGCAGGTGACGCTGAGGAACCCCGAGACGGGTACCAAGCGCGCCGTGCAGGTGATCGGCTTCGACGCCGCGGCCGGGGCGCTGCGCTTTCCCGGCATCGGGCAGGTGGCCGGGGCGCTGACGCGCCCCGACACCTTCGCCTTCGACCTGCGCTCGCGCCCCGAGTTCGGCCCCGTCGCGCGGATGTTCCGCGAGCGCGGCCCCTTCATGGTGGAGCTGAACGGGCGCGAGATGGAGCTGGTCGGCCTCGTCGAGATCGGCCCTTCCTTCGGCGCGGACGGCAATGTGGTGATGAGCGAGGTGAACTTCCGCCGCGTCTTCGAGCGCCGGCCCTCGAACATCGACCTCGTGGCCATCCGGCTGGCCGAGGGCGCCGAGCCCGCGGCGGTGCAGGCGCGGCTGCGCGCCCTGCTGCCGGGCGATGTCTCGGTGCTCAGCCATGCCGAGCTGGTGCGGAAGGAGCGCCGCTACTGGGAGGAGGGCACCCCCATCGGCTTCATCTTCCTGTTCGGCTCGGTCATGGGCCTCGTGGTGGGCATGGTGATCGTCTATCAGATCCTGTTCGCCGACATCGCGGGGCACCTCAGCGAATACGCCACGCTCAAGGCCATGGGCTACAGCGACGGCTACCTCGCGCGGGTGGTGCTGGGGGCGGCGCTGATTCTCGCCGTGGTGGGGTTCATCCCAGGCTTCCTGCTCTGCCTCTTCCTCTACGACTTCGTCGCGAGCGCCACCTTCCTGCCGCTGGTGATGACGGCCGAGCGGGCGCTGGGCGTCTTCCTGCTCATCTTCGGGATGTGCTTCGCGGCGGGGCTGCTCGCCGTGCGCAAGCTGCGCGACGCGAACCCGGCGGACATGTTCTGATGCAGGCGCCCGTCGAACTGCGCGAGGTAAGCTTCGCCTACGGCAGCGGCGAGCTGCGCCGGCTCGTGCTGCGCGAGGTGGATCTGCGCGTGGCGCCGGGCGAGATCGTGATCCTCACCGGCCCCTCCGGCTCCGGCAAGACCACGCTGCTCACCCTCATCGGGGCGCTGCGGGCCATGCAGCTCGGCTCCGCCCGGGTGCTCGGGCAGGAGCTGCTGGGCGCGAGCGAGGCGGAGCGGGTGCGGCTGCGCCGGCGCATCGGCTTCATCTTCCAGAACCACAATCTGCTGGGCTTCCTCACGGCGCGGCAGAACGTGGCGATGGCGCTGGAGCTGGACGGCGCGCTCTCCGAGCGCGAGCGCCTGGCGCGCGCAGGGGCGATGCTGGAGGCGGTGGGCCTCGCCGAGCACACGGAGAAGCGCCCCGCCCAGCTCTCGGGCGGGCAGCGCCAGCGCGTGGCCATCGCCCGCGCCCTGGCCGGCGCGCCCGGGCTGATCCTCGCCGACGAGCCGACCGCGGCCCTCGACAAGCAGACCGGGCAGGAGGTGGTCCGCCTGCTGCGCGACCTCGCCAAGGGCAATGGCGTGCCCATCCTGCTGGTGACGCACGATCCGCGCATCCTCGACCTCGCCGACCGCCTGGTGGCGATGGAGGACGGGCGCATCGTGCAGGGGGCGCTGGAGCAGACGCGCTGACCCCGCACGTGCGCGGCATGGGCTCGCCGCGCGGTTACACCTTCGTCACCCGCGCCGGGCGGCGTTGACTCATGCTGCGGTGAAGCACGACCATCCCGCTCAACGATCCGCAAGGTTGGGGAAGGCAAGGATGTTCTGGAGGCGGGGGCTTCGCGCCGCGCTGGCGGCGGCGTGCGTTCTGGGTTTCGGCGCGGCGGCGCAGGCCGGGCCCACTCTCGACCAGGTGCGCGCGCGCGGCACGCTGGTCTGCGGCATCCACACCGGCGTGGCGGGCTTCGCCCTGCCCGACAGCCGCGGCGTCTGGCAGGGGCTGGACGTGGAGCTCTGCCGCGGCCTCGCCGTCGCGATCTTCAACGACGCGAACCGCGTGCGCTTCGTGCCGCTCTCCTCCTCCACGCGGTTCACCGCGCTCGGCTCGGGCGAGGTGGACGTGCTGTTCCGCACCTCGACGCAGACCATGCTGCGCGACACCACGCTCGGCCTGCGCCACGTCACCACCTATTTCTACGACGGGCACGGCTTCATGGTGCGCGCCAACATGGGCGTGCAGCGCGTGCGCGACATGGCGGACGCGACCATCTGCCTGATCCAGGGCACCACCAACGAGCAGGTGACGGCCGACTACTTCCGCAGCGTGAATGTGCGCTTCCGCCCCGTGGTGTTCGAGCGGCTGGACCAGGTGCTGCCGGCGCTGCAGGCCGGGCGCTGCGACGCCTTCGGCTCCGACGCCTCGCAGCTCGCGGCCGCGCGCTCGCAGATGGCGAACCCGCGCGAGTGGGTGGTGCTGCCCGAGCGATTCTCGAAGGAGCCCTACGGCGCCTATGTCCGCCGCGGCGACGAGGACTGGTTCGAGCTGGTGCGCTGGTACACCTATGCCGTGATCGAGGCGGAGGAGCAGGGCATCACCCGCGCCAATGCCGAGGAGATGCGCCGCACCAGCACCAACCCCAACACGCGCCGCCTGCTGGGCGTGACCCCCGAGCTCGGCCAGGCGCTGAAGCTCGACCCCGCCTGGGCCTACAACGTGATCCGCGCCATCGGCAACTACGGCGAGATCTACGAGCGCACCATGGGCGAGAACACGCCGGTGGCGCTGCCGCGCGGGCCGAACAACCTCTGGACCAATGGCGGGCTGATGTACGCGCTGCCGATGCGCTGAGGGCTGCGGGCGGGCGGCGGGGCGCCGCCGCCTCCGGCGTCAGCCGAGGATGACGCGCAGCAGCAGCAGCGCCGACGCCACCCCCAGCACGCCGAAGGTGAGCCCCATCCCGGCCTGCCGCAGCCGCATGTCCTCCGGCATGCGGGCGATGCCGATGCCGTGCAGAAGGCGTCCCGCCAGCAGCGCCGCGCCCAGCGGATGCAGCAGCCAGCCGCCTGTGCCCGCGCTTTCCAGCAGCGCGAGCAGCAGGAGCGCCAGCGGCACATACTCCACGAAGTTGCCCTGGGCGCGGCTGGCCCGCAGCAGGGCCTCGGCCTCGCCATGGCCGAGCGCGACCTTCGCGCGCGCCCGCTCGCGGATCACCCGCAGCGAGAGCCAGAGCAGCATCAGGCCGAGCAGGGCGGCATGGAGGCTCGTGACGGGAAGCGGGTTCATCCTGGTCCTCCGGCGAAGTCCTGCACCAGCGCCAGGAACTCGTTCGGCTTCTCGGCATGCACCCAGTGGCCCGCGCCCTCGATGACGGCGAAGCGGACCGCGGGGAACAGGCGCTGGAACAGCGGGCGGTGCTCGGAGCGGACATAGTCGCTGCGGCCGCCGGCGATCACCAGCGTTGCGCGATCAAAACGACCCTCCTCGCGGAAATCCTCGATCTCGGGCATGGCGGCGTGCAGCTCCGCGAGGCCGAGGCGCCAGCGCGGCGGGCTCGCGTCGAGGTCGAGCGACTGCAGCAGGAAGGCGCGGATGGCCGGATCGGGCACGGCGGGCGCCAGCGCCGCATCGGCCTCGCGCCGGGTCATGCCCTCGCGGAGGGGCAGGGCGCGCATGGCGGCGACGAAGCCGCGCAGCGCGGGCGGGTAGCGCACCGGCGCGATGTCCGCCACCACGAGGCGGCCGACGAAGCCCGGGTGATGCAGCGCCAGCGCCATCGCCACCTTGCCGCCCAGCGAATGTCCCACCACCACGGCGCGGGAAACGCCGCGCGCGTGCAGCGTCTCGGCCAGGTCGCGGGCGGTGGCGGCGTGCGCCATGCCCTCGGCGCGCGGACTTTCGCCGTGGTTGCGCAGATCCGGCGCCAGCACGCGGTGCCGCGCGGCCAGGCGCTTCTGGATCGCGCCCCAGTTGCGCGCCGCGCCGAACAGGCCATGGATCAGCACCAGCGGCGGGCCCTCGCCCATCTCGACGGTGTTGAGGATCATCTCACCTCCGTGTCGCCAGCAGCACGCTGAGCACGATCAGCGCGCCGCCCGTCAGGATATCCCAGCCCAGCGGCTCGCCGAGCCAGAGCGTGGCCAGCGCGACGCCGAACAGCGGCACCAGCAGCACGCCGAGCGAGGCGACGACGGCATTCAGGTGGCGCGTGCCCTCGCTGATCGCCCAGGTGCCGATGGGCGCGGCCACGAGGCCGATGAACAGCGCAGTGGGCCAGGCGCCCCGGCCGAGCCCGCCCGCGGGCTCGAGCAGCCAGGCCACGAGGGCGAGCAGCGCCGCGCCGATGGCGAAGGCGAAGGGCAGAAGCTCCATCAGCGGGGCGGCGGGCGGGCGCTTGCGCAGCACGATGATGGCCATGCTCCAGCCCAGCGAGGCGCAGAGCAGCCACAGATGCCCCCGCAGCACGCCCGGGGCCGTCCAGTCGATCGCCCAGGGGCCCATCATCACCGCCACGCCCGCGAGCCCGATGCCGGCCGCGAGCCACTTCAGGGGCGAGACGCGCTCGGCCAGCAGCCAGACGGAAAGGGGCACCAGCCAGAAGATCGTCACATTGCCGAGGATGGCCGTGCGCCCGGCCGGGATCGCCGCGATGGCGGCATGGGTGAAGGCGAAGAAGCCGCCGATCTGCAGCAGGCCGAGCGCCAGCACCGCCGGCCAGTCGCCGCGCGCGGGCAGCCGCAGCCGGCCGAGCAGTGCCAGCACCAGGGTGGCGGAGGCGACCGCCAGCGCGGCGCGCCAGAAGCCGAACCACATCGCCGTGCCGTCGGCCAGCGCGTGCTTGGTCAGCGGCCAGACGCCGCCGAACAGCACCACCGCGACCAGGAGAAGCCGGAGCGCGCGCCCCTGCGTCACGCGGAGGGCGGCCTCACTCGGCCACCTTCAGCATGATCTTGCCCACATGCTGGCTGGACTCCATCAGCGCATGGGCGCGCGCGGCCTCGGCCAGCGGGAAGACGGCGTGGATGTGCGGCAGGCAGCGCCCGGCCTCCAGCAGCGGCCAGACCTTCGTGCGCAGCGCCTCGGCGATCTCGCCCTTCTGCGCGGTGCTGCGCGGACGCATGGTGGAGCCGGTGACGGTGAGGCGCTTTACCATGATGGGGCGCAGATCCACCTTCTCGGCCGTCTCGCCGCCCAGGAACGCGATCAGCACCAGCCGCCCGTCCATGCGCAGGCAGCGCAGGTTGCGCGCGAAATAGGGCGCGCCGACCATGCACAGCACCACGTCGAGCAGCCGGCCTTCGGTGAGGCGTTTCACCTCCTCCACGAAGTCCTGGCTGCGGTAGTTGATCGCGTGGTCGGCGCCGAAGCGCCGCGCCGCGGCGCATTTCGCCTCGCTGCCCACAGTGGTGAACACCTGCGCGCCGAAGGCCTTGGCGAGCTGGATGGCGGTGACGCCGATGCCCGAGGTGCCCCCATGGATCAGCACCGTCTCGCCGGGCGCGAGCCGCCCGCCGGCCGCGTGCGACGTGCCGAAGAGGTTGGCCCAGACGGTGAAATAGGTCTCCGGGATCGCGGCCGCCTGCAGCGCGTCGAAGCCGCGCGGCCAGGGCAGGGTCTGCGCCTCCGGCGCCACGCAGTATTCGGCATAGGCGCCGCCATTGGTCAGCGCGCAGACCTTGTCGCCGGGGCGATAGCGCGTGACGGCGGCGCCGGTGGCCACCACCTCTCCCGCGCATTCCAGGCCGATGATGGGCGAGGCGCCGGGCGGCGGCGGGTAGCTGCCGGCCCGCTGCGCCACATCCGGCCGGTTCACGCCCGCGGCCATGACGCGGATCAGCACCTCGTCCGGCGCGGGGGCCGGGACGGGGCCGGTGGCGGGGACCAGAACCTCGGGGCCGCCGCCCGCGCCATGGGCGATGTAGGTCATGGTGCTGGGCATGGGGTGCTCCGTGCTTCGTGCCGGACACTTCCCGCATGGCGGCGCAGCGTCAAGCCGCGCGCCGAGATTGCGGCGCGGCGCGCGGCGCGGGAGACTGGAGGCGATGCGCCGTCGCCTCCTCTTTGCCGCGCTGCCCGTCCTTGCCGCACCGCGCGCGCCGCGCGCGCAGGCCGCGCCGGAATGGCGCGTGGGCGGCGTGTTCCCGCTCTCCGGCGCGCAGTCCCAGCTGGGCGACGAGGCGCTGCGCGGCCTCGAGATGGCGGTGGAGGAGCGCAACGCAGCCGGCGGCCGGCCGGTGCGCCTGTTGCGTGCGGACGCCACCGAGCCGACGGCCGCTCTGGCCGAGGCGCGCCGCCTGATCCAGCAGGAGCGCTGCACGGTGCTGTTCGGGAGCGTCTCGGCGCCGGTCGGGCTGGCGGCGCTCCAGGCGGCGGAGGCGCTGGAGACCCCCTATGTCGAGCTGGCTTCTCCGGCCGAGGCGCTGGCGGAGCGGGGCGGTCGCTTCTTCGTGCGCAGCGCGCCGCGCGCGGCCGAGTTCGGCGCGCAGGCGCGACGGGTGATGACCGGGTTGCTGCCCGGCCTGCTCTCGCTGCCGCTCGAGGCCATCCGCGTGGCCCTGCTGCACGAACAGGGGGTGACCTCCGAGAGCCTGGCGGCTGCGGTGGAGGCGGAGCTGCGCGACGCGGGCGTGGTGATCGCCGAGCGTCTGTCGCATCCGCCGCGCAGCCCGGAATGGCCGGCGCTGGTGCAGCGGCTACGCGCGGCCGGCGTGTCCGTCGTGATCCATGCGGCGGGGGAGGCGGATGCGGCCGCGCTGTTGCGGGCGCTGGCCGATGCGGCCTGGCGCCCGCGCGGGGTGCTGGGCCTGGGCGCGGGCTGGGGGCTTGCCGAATGGGGGCGGGGGCTGGGCGCCGCGGCGGAGGGCGTCTTCGCGCTCGACGTGCCGCCCATCGAGAGTTCGCCCGCCTGGGCGCAGGGCGCGCGGCGCTTCGCCGAGGCCTATCAGCGCCGCTGGGGCGGTCCGCCGCGCTCG
This sequence comes from Roseococcus sp., assembly GCA_046291055.1. Taxonomy (GTDB): domain Bacteria; phylum Pseudomonadota; class Alphaproteobacteria; order Acetobacterales; family Acetobacteraceae; genus Roseococcus. The sequence continues at coordinate 4,379 of JBKBSR010000059.1, read as the reverse complement.
GCGCTCTCGCTCGCCGCCTTCGCGGGGGCGCGGGTCGTGCTGGGCCTGCCGGCGCTGGAGCGGGCGGGGCTGCGGGCGGCCTTGGCCACGCTCGAGCAGCCCGTGGGCGCTCTCCCGAATGGCTGGGGCTGGCGGCTGGACGAGCGGGGGCAGAACCTTCGTGCCGTGCCTGTGCTGCTGCAATGGCAGGCCGGACGCGCCGTGGCGGTGTTTCCGCCGGACGCGGCCGCCGCGGCGCCGGTCTGACGGCGCGTCGCGTCGGGGCAGGAGGGGGGTGGCGCGGGGCGCCAAGGGGCGCTAAGGAGCCGCCGCCGCGGTCCCGTTCGTCTAGAGGCCTAGGACACCAGCCTTTCACGTTGGCAGCACGGGTTCGAATCCCGTACGGGACGCCACCAGCCTGCGCCGGGAATCGTCTATCCGCCTTGTGGCCGCGCCGTGTGTCGCAGGTTTTCCGCGCTTCTCGCGCGCCGGGTGGCGGATGCGGAGCCGGAACGAGGTGCGAAAACGGCTCTCTCCGGCGCCATTCTCTCCGAACCTGGCGACTTGGACGATTGACCAGCCAGGCGGAAAGCCGCAGGAAACCTCGATTTTCTGCGGCGGAAATGTGGCGGAGTTGGTGTGGCGTACGCCCCTCCACTCGATGCAAGCTGCGTGCTCTCCTCCAGCCGCCATGCTTGCGTGGCGCGCGGGATCGACGGACGATACCGCGGCTCACCATCACGGAGACCTTGCCCCTGTCCCTGCTCCCCGACATGTCCGGCATCATCGCCTGGGCCCGTCGCGAGGAGTGGCGCACAGCCCTGGCCGCGCGGCTCGAGCGGCACGCCGCACAGGTCTGCGCGGAAGCCGGCATCATAGCCGAGATCGCGACCCTCCTCGGCGAGCATGCCGCCTCGACCGTCTGGGGCGCCGCCTTCGAGGATCTGCTCGCGCTCGACCTGCCCGACGACCGCAACCTCGCCGACGACTACCTTCGTCGCCGCGGCTGGAAGGAGAGCCCGACGACGCGCGACTACATCGCCGGCCTGAGGCGGTCGGTCATGAGCCTGTACGAGGTCAGCGGTCTTGTTCCGGGCGAGTCGATGCTGCTGCGTGATCTCGTGCGGGGCGGCGAGCCGGTCCGCGTGATGGAGAGGAGCGGCTCGCGCGGCCTGCGCCAGTGGGATCGTGTCGCCACGCGCGTCGTGCCGCAGCGGCAGCACCATGTCGCGAGCGGCGTGCTGATGGTCTTCGACCAGGAGACCAGCGATGCGCTGCTGTCCTCCCTTCGGCGCATTCGCAAGCGCGCGCCGCGGGAGGCCGCCGCCGTAACCCGCGAGCTCGGCGTCGCTGCAGATGATGCAACACTCGCCGCCGAGTTCACGCCGGACCGGCTGCTCGCGCAGGCGGCCTTCCTGTTCACGAATTGCTGGCTCGGCGCGAAGCTGAAAGCCGCCCAGGGCCGCAACCGGCCGACGGTGGTGAATGCCGAAGGTGATCCGATCGCCTTCACCCTGACGCATTTCCCGCTGCGGCAGGGCGTGACGGCGGAGCGGATCCGGCAGGCGCTGGCCGCCCTGCCCACGCTGAGGCAGGAGAATGCCGGCTTCTGGAACTGGCTGGCCGATGCGGGCGCGAAGACGAAGGCGGGGCCGCTGCCCGGCAACGCGCAAAGCTTCATCACCACCATGGAGGATGGCGCGCTCGTTCTCGGCACGGTGGCGCTCACGGGACGGCGCCTGACGCTGGAGACGAACTCCCTGGCCCGCGCCGAGCGCGGCAGGGCCGTGATTGCAGCGGCGCTGGGCGATCTGGTCGGACCGCCGCTGGTCGAGCATCTCGATCTCGATCGCCTCAGTGACGAACGCCCGGCCGCGCCCGCGCCGAGCGGCCTGGCGCCAGAGGAGGAGAGGGCCATCGTGCATCGGACCCTCGATGCCCACTACCGGCGGGTGCTGGATGAACCGGTGCCGGCGCTCGGCGGCAAGTCGCCGCGTGCTGCCGTCAAGACGCCCAAGGGCCGGGAGAAGGTCGCGGTCTGGCTGAAGCTGCAGGAGAACCACGCCGCGCATCGCCCGTCGGAGGACCCCATCGCCAGCTACGACACCGGATGGATGTGGCGCGAACTCGGCGTGGAAGCGTTGCGGCGGTGAGAAGGCAGGTCAGCCAAGCCGCCAGACCTCGCTCATCTTCCCCACCAGCGCCTTCTGCCGCCTCTCCAGAACGTCCGGCGTCCAGACGGGTTCCGACAGGACCTGGCTTGTCAGGGCGAAGGTGGTGACGCCCGCCTTGGTCGCGAAGTATTTCGCCTTCTTCTCCGCGAAATCCAGGTTGCCGGCTTGCGCGTTCTTGCGTCGCGTGAGCAGCACGAGGTTGGCGATCCTGTGCACCCACCTCTCGCGCTGCGTGGGATCGGGGAAGTTCCGCGACCATTCGCTCTCTGGAGGAACGGTCTGTGGCAGCACATGCTCGACGGTGATGAGGGGGTGGTCATAGTCGGCGCCTGCCGCGGCCAGCGAGGCGTCGAGCCGGAGCAGCAGCGGCAGGCGAATGCGCGTTTCCGTGTAGATGTCTCCGTCCAGCCGCGTGATCACGTCCCGCCTTTCCGCTCCGGTCAGTTGCAGCGGGGAAGCTTCGGCGAACACGTCGCGCTGCGCCTGGAGCGCCTCCAGCACCTTGCCATAGCGCTGGAGGCGCTCGTTGACGTCCGCGCGCAGCAGGAACAGCGCATAGGCCAGCCGCTCCAGGTCACGGATGAAGCGCAGGATGAAGGCCGGCTCCTGCTTCCGCCTCGCCAGCACCTCGATCGCCGGCGGCTGCCAGTCGGCATTGTCCAGCCGGCGCAGATGGGAGAGCAGCGCGTTGATCTCGCTGGCGTGCTGGTAGGTCTCGAAACGCGCATCCAGTACCGCCTCGAAGGCCTGCCCATAGGGCACGAGCTCCTGGTCGATGAAGCGCATGGGCTCCTTGCGCGTCGGGACGAACTCGCGGAACTCCGCGATCAGCGTGCCCCGCATCTTCTGCTTGCGGTGGATCATCCGGATATGGCCGAAGAGCTCGGCGAAGCGCGCGCGCCCGAGTTCCGCCTCCAGCTCCTCCCACTTTCCGGTGTAGGCGTCGCGCTGCGGCGGCGGCACGGCGCCGATGATCTCGGCCTTGAGGATGTCGGCCGGCGAGAGATCCAGGCCACGCGAGTTCAGCACCGAGAAGATGCGGAAGGCGGAGTCCTGGTCGGAGGCCGCGACGACCACAAGATAGCATCGCTGCACGAGATAGGCGGCGAGCCACTGGCGCTGCTGCGGCGTCAATGCGCTCAGCCTCTCCCGGAACAGCCGCGCATTCTCGACGATGCGTGCCTGCGAATCCTGCAGTCCCCGGGCATCCGGAAGCTCTGCGGTCGCGCCCTGCTTCTGGATGGTGGACTCGAAGAAGGCCGCATCCCGCTCGCGGAGGCGGAGGCGATAGCGGTCCTCGGTCCTGAGCAGCGGATTGCCCGCCTGGCAGACGAAGCCGTGGGCATGCTGGGCGAAGTCGGGGCTCAGGTCCCGCAGGACGCAGAGCAGGATGGTCAGGGTGGTCAGGCGCTGCTGGCCATCCACCACATCGGCCTCCGGCCTCTGCGGGTCCTTGATCAGGACGATGCTGCCCAGGAAATACGGCGCATGCTCCTCCATCGGCGCGGCCTGATCCCAGGCGGCGATCACGTCGTCCAGAAGCTCGCCCGCCTGCTCGGTCTTCCAGGCATAGGGGCGCTGGTAGGAAGGGATGCTGAACAGGTAGTCGTCGCAGAAGATCTTCTGCAGCGGCTGCTCGGCCGCCTGGATGGTCTGCCGCGTCATGCCGCGAACACCCGCATCGCCTCGTCCCCGTAGTGGTTGATCACCTTCACCGCGATCCGCCCTGACTTCGGCGCCGGGAAGGGGCGGCTTTCGGTGGCGTAGAGGGTGGACCAGGCGGCCTCGTCCACCTCGGCCTTGAGCGCGGTCTTCAGCTTCTCGAATGGGTCCTTGCCGCCGAGGAAATAGGCCTGGCGGACGAAGAAGCTGTCGCCATCGTAGTCGGTATCCACGAACCAGCAGGCGACATCCTCCTCCACCTTGGCGGAGGAGCGGACCTCGCCCGTGGTCGGGTCGAAGATGTCCACGCCGCGCAGGCGCACGATGCAGGCCCCGTCCTTGGTGCGGTCGAGGGCGATGTCCGGCTCGCCGAACACCACGAACAGGTTGCCGCCGCCAGCCTTGTAGGCATCCGCTGCGTGCAGTTCCTGGCTCATGCGCGCCTTCAGCACCGTCAGGCGGCCGAGATTCATGGTGGTCTCGCCCACCTGCGGGTCGAAGGCGAAGCCGCAGACCACCAGCGCATCGGCCCAGTCGCGGCACTCGCGCGCCGCCTCCCGCACC
>JBKBSR010000413.1:0-2318 GCA_046291055.1 Roseococcus sp. | reverse complement strand
GCTCTCCCTCGCCGCCCTCATCGCCGCCGGCCTGCTCGCCGCGGCCCCCCGCCCCGCCGCCGCCCAGGGCTTCGGCAGCCCGGGCGTGGCCAATGTCGGGCCGCCCGAGCTCGCCCTCTTTCCCGACCTCGCCGCCCTGCAGGACCGGCTGGAGGAGCAGGGCTGGCTGATCCGCGGCCAGGCCACCTTCGTGCTGCAGGGCCACCCGCGCTTCCGCTCGCCCTACCGGGGCGAGGGCTCGCTGCACCCGACGGCCCAGGCGCGCAACACCTTCGCCAGCGACCTCGTGCTCGGCCGCCGGCTGTGGGAGGGGGCGGAGCTGATCTTCAACCCCTCGGTGACGCGCGGCTTCGGCCTGTCCAACGCCACCGGCATCGCGGCCTTCCCGAACAACGAGGCCTTCCGCCTCGGCTCGCGCGAGCCGACCTTCTTCGTCCCGCGCCTGTTCCTGCGCCAGACCATCGCCCTCTCGGGCGAGACGGTGCCCAACGAGGACGACCCGCTGCGCTTCAACGCGCCGCTCCCGCGCGAGCGCATCACCATCACCGCGGGCAAGTTCTCCGCCTGGGACATCTTCGACGACAACCGCTACGCCCATGACCCGCGCACCCAGTTCCTGAACTGGGCGCTGGTGGGGGGGGCGGCCTTCGACTACGTGGCCGACGCGCGCGGCTGGACCGAGGGCCTCGCCGTCGAGTGGGACAATGGCGGCTGGGGCGTGCGGCTGGGCGCCTTCCGCGTGGCGCGGCGGGTGAACGGCCTGTTCCTCGACCCCGCCATCACCCGCGCCTGGCAGGCGCTGGCGCAGCTCGACCGCTTCTACGAGATCGGCGGCCGGCCGGGGGCCCTGCGCATCACCTACGGCGCCTCGCGCGCGCGCATGTCGAGCTGGGGCGAGCTCTTCGCGCGCGGCTTCGAGACCTTCGACCAGAACCCGCGCGGCTACCGCCTCAAGCACAATCTCAGCCTGAACTGGGAGCAGGAGCTGGCCGACGACCTCGGCGTCTTCGCCCGCGTCTCCTGGAATGACGGGCGCACGCAGAACTGGATGTTCACCGAGATCGACTTCGCCGTCTCGGGCGGCCTCGCGCTGCGCGGCGCGCGCTGGGGCCGGCCGGCGGACACGGTGGGGCTCGGCACGAACATCGGCTGGGCCTCCTCGGGGCGGCGGCGCTATCTCGCGGCGGGGGGGATCGGCTTCATCACCGGCGACGGGCGGCTGAACTACGCGCCCGAATGGGTGAGCGAGGCCTATTACGACGCGCGGGTGGCGGCGGGGCTGAACGTGGCGCTGAACTACCAGCTCGCGGTCAACCCGGCCTTCAACGCCGATCGCGGGCCGGTGCACATCTTCGCGCTGCGCCTGCGCACCGCCTTCTGAGGCCCCGCCCATGCAGCCCGTGCTCATGCCCGTGATCACCCTGGGCGAGGTGGCCTTCAACCTCGCCCTCGCCCTGCTGCTGGGGGCGGCCATCGGCTTCGAGCGGCAGTGGCGGCAGCGCCTGGCGGGGCTGCGGACCAACACGCTGGTCGCGCTCGGCTCGGCCGGCTTCGTGGTGTTCTCGCAGCTCGTCTCGCACGAGATGAGCCCGACGCGCGTGGCCGCGCAGGTGGTCTCGGGCATCGGCTTCCTCGGCGCGGGCGTGATCTTCAAGGAGGGGCTGAACGTGCGCGGCCTGAACACGGCCGCCACGCTGTGGTGCTCGGCCGCGGTCGGGCTGCTGGCCGGCATCGGCCAGGCGCCGGCGGCGCTGCTGCTGACGGCGCTGATCGTGGGGGTGAATCTGGGCCTGCGCCCGATCGTGGCGCGCATCGACCGCCAGGTGGCGCGCGGCGCGGGAGCGGAGACGCCGCACGGCTACCGCCTCTCCATCGCCTGCCCCTCCGGCGAGGTGGCGCGGCTGCGCGCCCGGCTGCTGCAGGAGGTGGCGGCGGAGGCGAAGCTGCACCTGCGGCGCCTGGGCAGCCGCGATCTCGAGGAAGGGGGCGAGGTGGAGGTGGTGGCCAGCCTCTGGTCCGAGGGCGCCTCGGACGCGGCGGTGGAGGCGATGGTGGGCCGACTCGCCCTCGATCCCGCCGTGACGGCGGCGGCCTGGAGCCAGGAGGCGACGGCCGAGTAGCCCCGCGCCCCGCGCCCTTGCGCGCCGCGCGGGGCTGCGGCATCGCCTCGCCCCATGCCGCTTCCCGAAAGCCTCGATCGCCTGCTGGCGCGCGCCGAGAGCCTGCGCGCCGCGCTGGACCACGCCGGGGGCGCCGAGATCGGCGCGCTGTCCAAGGAGCTCTCCGCGCTGGAACCCCTGGTGGAGAAGGTCGCGGCC